>JBAZGV010000025.1:0-8216 GCA_041652675.1 Candidatus Omnitrophota bacterium | reverse complement strand
CGTGAGATTTCTTTAGCTAGGAAAAAACGCGACTGGCTTAAGCAGATAAAGCTATCAATAGATCCGGATAAGGCTAGGGAATACAGGAAGTCTTCTAAGCCTAAAGATCGCGATGTTTGCACTATGTGCGGAAAATATTGCTCGATTAAATTAATGGAAGAATGCCTGCGCACAGGCAGGTAGGCCTGCGGGCGTAGCTTCCCGCTAAGCGTTTATGAATAGTAGGCGGGATCCCGTCCCTGATATTTTATAGAATGGGACGGGGCATCGGTAGGTTAGAGCTAGAAAGAATGCGGGTGTAATTCAGTGGTAGAATGGCAGCTTCCCAAGCTGTATATGGCGGTTCGATTCCGCTCACCCGCTTTATTAAGGAAATTTATGCTTAGGAATAATAAATTATCAGTAAAATCTTTAGTAATAATAGCCTATTTGTTTTTTCTCTCCGGTTGCGTTACTGCTCCTTATGTAAAGCCTATTACCCCGGCGCAATCTGTGAATATGCCCGGTATCTACCATAGCGTAGTAAAAGGGGAAACGCTATGGAGGATCTCGAAGATGTATGATACGGATCTCGAGGAATTAGTAAAGGTGAACCGGATTACAGATAGCACGGTTATTGAAACAGGGCAAAGAATTTTTATCCCCAATCGGTCTAATGCTAAGCCCGCCTATGAAAAATATGCCGATAATGATGATTTTATCTGGCCTTCAAAAGGAAGAGTGGTGGGTTCTTTCGGCCAGGTTGTCAATAATATGATTAATAAGGGGATAAATATAGCGCCTTATGGTTCTCGTGATATAATAGCTTCCAGGTCAGGAAGAGTGGTTTTTCTAAGTAACAATTTCGCGGGATTGGGTAAAACTATTATACTTGATCATGGGGATGGGTTTTTTACGGTTTACTCATTAAGCTCGGAAGTATTTGTTAAACCAGGGGATACTATAAAACAGGGTACGGTTATCGCCAGATTAAGCCCTTCAGGGGAAGGGAAAAACGGCTATCTGCATTTTCAAGTGAGAAAGGGCCATCTGCCGCAAAACCCTATATTTTATCTGCCATGAATAAAAGCATATTCTTTGATCGTAAGGTTTATTTAGATATCCTTCAGAAACGTGTCAGCGGGCTTAAAGATAATTACCGTCAGAATATCGCAATAATTGGCGACGAGCTGGTGGGAAAGACTTCTCTTATCTTTAAATTCATTGATAATTTTCATGATAACCGTATTATTTTAGTTTATATTGATACGCGTTTCGAGTCCCTAAGTTCTTTTGCAAAAAGATTTATTGGTATCTTACTCTATAATTTCCTGAATAACAGTGGTATCATCCTGAAAGAAGATTTAGGGTTTCTTATTCATAAGTCCTCAAGCTATATCCCCAAGACAGTAGAAAAGATAAACCTTATTTTAAATAATCTGGCCAAAAAAAGAACAGCAAATATATTTAGCGAATTAATGTCGTTATGTGAGAATATCCATGCCGAGACAGAGAAATCTTGCGTCGTGATATTTGATGAATTTCAGAATTTAGAGGGTTTAGGCTATAAGAATTTATACCGCGATTGGTCAAGGCTTTTAATAGCTAATAAGAACACAATGTATATGATTATAAGTTCTATGAAATTTAGGGCAAAGGAGATACTCTCCAAAGACCTCTCGCTCTTATTTGGTAATTTTGAGGTTATAACCGTTGAGCCATTTGATATAAAGTCTAGTTCGGAATATTTAAAATTAAAACTCGCCGGGTTAAATATCGTTAATCCTCTTAGGGATTTTATCGTGCATTTTACCGGCGGGTATCCGATGTATCTCGAGGTCATCTCGGAAGCTCTATTGAGAAACAGAGGCATTGATCTGGCGGAGACTTTAGAGGATAGCTTGTTCTCTGCTTCGGGCGTGCTTAATCAACGGTTTTCAAATTACATGAAACGTTTCAGCGATCACTCTGCAGGCAATGACTATATAGCGATACTTTATCTGATATCCAGCGGAAGAAATAAGATTAAGGATATAGCTCATATATTGCATAAAAAGAAAAGTGAATTGGCGCTTAGGGTTAGCCACCTTTTGGGCCTTGATACCATAACGCGAAGCGGCGATTTCTTAAAGATAAATGATAGGGTATTCAGTTTCTGGATAAAATTTGTTTATCAGGAGAAACTTCAAGCCCTGACTTTTGACGCTAAAAATCAGAAGGCGAAATTCCGCGACCAGATAGAGACTATGATCCAGGAGTTTATGGTTAGCGCCCAGAAGCCGCTCATGGAGAGGATGAGTGAGTTATTTAAGTTATTCGAGGATGAAATGCTGCAGGTTGAGAAGAAAAAGATCCGGCTCAATCATTTTCGCGAAATAAAACCTCTGGAATTCAAGAGCAGAATGTTGAAGAATGGCTTAATTGGCAGGTCAAATGATAGCCTCTGGATTATCGCGGTTAAAGCTGAACTTATCTCTGAAGAAGATATAGTTGAGTTCTCAAAAGAATGCAGAAAATACCGCCATAAGCTTCAGCGGAAGGTTATTGTAACTTTAAATGAGATTGACACAAATACCAGATTAAGGGCTTTGGAAGAAAAAATCTGGGCTTGGGACGTAAATAGCCTTAACCAGATATTAGACCTTTATTCCAGGCCGAGGGTAATCGCGTGAACCCCGTTGCAAACTATTTTGTAACGGGAAAAGATAAGTGAGGTTTGCAACGGGGTGAAAATAATAGTAATTTCCGATACTCACCAGGAAAATTTAGCTGATTTTCCTGATAAATTAATCGAAGCGATAAAAGATTCGGATATGGTAATCCACGCCGGTGATTTTGTTGATCTAAAAGTTTTTGAAGCGCTAAGAGCCATATCTAAAGAAGTTAAGGCGGTTTGTGGGAATATGGATGGCGAAGAGTTAAGGAAGATTCTACCGGAAAAAGAGATCATTAAAATAGGGAAATATAAGATTGGTATTATGCATGGTAACGGAGCCCCGAGTAATTTAGTAGGAGTTTTAAGCGAAACTTTTAAGAACGATAATCTGGATTTAATTATTTTTGGGCATTCTCACGCGGCTTTTAATGAAAAAATAGGTAAGACCATATTCCTAAATCCCGGGAGCCCGGTTGATAAAATTTTCGCGAAGTATAATTCTTTCGGGGTAGTTGAGGTCAGCGATACAATCGAAACGAAGATAGTAAAACTTTGTTGAGTTAAATATGTATAATCAAAAACAGCTTAGGGATTTTGAAAATATTTCACTTGCTTCTTATGCTATGAAGAGCTTTGAGAGTAAGGGGCGGGTTTATCCTGAAGATGAGCATCTCTACAGGTCTAATTACCAGAGAGACCGTGACCGTATCGTTCATTCCGCGGCATTCAGAAGGCTGGAATATAAAACGCAGGTTTTCGTTAATCATGAGGGTGATTATTACCGTACCAGGCTTACTCATACCATAGAGGTGGCGCAAATTGCCAGAACCATAGCTTCAGCTTTACGATTGAATGTTGACCTTACCGAGGCGATTGCTCTGGCGCATGATTTAGGGCATACTGCATTTGGCCATTCCGGAGAAGAGGCTCTAAATGAATTAATGTCTAAAAATGGAGGTTTTAACCATAATTTACAGAGTTTACGCGTGGTAGATTATCTGGAAGAGAAGTATCCTGATTTTCCCGGTTTAAATTTAACTTGGGAAGTAAGAGAAGGAATAGTAAAGCATTCTACGGCATTTGACGTAGCGGCCAAAGCCAAGGAATTTTCCCGGACCGGCGCGCCGACATTAGAAACACAGGTGGTTGATATCGCCGATGAAATAGCTTATGATAACCATGACTTGGACGACGGGCTTACATCCGGATTAATCAAGGAATCAGATTTGGCAGGGCTTTTAATATGGCAGGATATTGATAAAGGAATTTTCCGCAAGTATCCGGGTATATCTATTCAAAAAAAGAGGTATCTAATAATCCGTTCATTAATAAATTTACAGGTTACGGATTTAATCCGGGAGGCGGAAAAAAACATAAGTTTTTTAAAACTTAAATCCTACAAAGACGCTAAAAAAATTGATAAAAAGATTGTTACTTTTAGCGCCAATATGCTAAAATTAAGGAAACCTTTGAGGTCGTTTCTGATGGAAAAGCTCTACCATCATTATCGGGTTGTGCGCATGAGCATTAAGGCTAAGCGCTTTATTCAGGAGTTATTTAAGGTTTATGTAGAGAATCCCAAACAGCTGCCGGATGAGGTTCAGGGCAGGGTACCTCGTGATGGGATAAAACGGGCGATCTGTGATTATATCGCAGGAATGACAGACAGGTATGCGTTAGATGAATACAAAAAATTATTTACCCCCTACGAAAAGATATAGGAGATTAATCTCTTCTATTCATAGCATTTATAGGCTAGTAAATTCAACCTATGACCTGAAGGATTTAATCAGCCGGTTGACTAAGCTTATCTCCCAGATACTTAATTCCGATTACTGCCTGATAATTATGTTGGATTCTACCAAGAAATATTCTCTATTAAAATGTTCTGTAAACGACAAGAAGAGGTTCATATCAGATAAAAAGTTGTTGATTAGCAATAGGATAGAAAAGAGGATACTAAGGACGAGCTCTGTAATTAGAAAAGGAAATTTCCTGGCTGCACCTTTAATCTCCGATGACCTTATAGGAATCATCATAATACGGCGCGCTAATAATAAACCTCCTTTCGAAATTTTTGACCAGGATATTCTGATGACCTTGGTGGAACAGTCGATTATCGGGATAAAAAATCTCCAGCTTTATGAAGAGCAGCAAAAAATAGTTTTTGGCAGTATTAAATCACTGGTGACTTTATTAGATACGCGCGTGCCGCAGGAATACACACATTCGCCTTATTTTAGCCGTTTAGTCGCAGCAATCGGGCAGGAGATGCACCTTGATGAGAAGCAAATTCAAAGTTTAAAATATGCCAGCCTTTTGCACGATACTGGTAAAGTGGATATACCTATTGAGATTCTTACTAAAACTTCAAAGCTTACGCCTCAAGAGTATAATATTATTAAGAAACATCCTCTCAAAGGGGCGCAAATATTACGTCCTCTACAAATTCTTAAGCCGGTTATACCGATTATCCTGCATCATCATGAAAAATATGATGGGACAGGTTATCCTTCCCGGCTTAAGAAAGGCCAGATACCCGAGGGCGCGCGGATTATGGCTGTTGCCGATGCTTTTGAAGCTATGGTTTACGGGCGGCCATATCGTGAAAGGAAGGATATAAGTTCGGCGATAAAGGAGATAAAAAAGAAGAGCGGGACTCAATTTGATCCTAATGTTGTCGAGGCTTTTTTGAAAATTATCAAGAAAATAAATATTAAGATTTACTCTTGACGGGATAATTATGAGCCAGCCTGATGATCAATTAGAGTTATTTTCAGATCCGCAAGAAGACCCTAAGACGGCAGCTAATCGCGCCCAAAAGAATTCTTTTGTCGCGCGTATCTGGGGTTATGAGAAAACAGTTTTAATTATTATCCTGCTTTTAGTTATCGCTATAGTATCATTTTCTTTAGGAGTGGAAAAAAGCAGGCATGCATTGGTTAATCAGCCGATTAATATTGTCAGTGAACCGGCAGCCGTGGAATCGCCAAAAAGAGTTGAATCTTTAAATCCTTCGGCGGATGTAAAACCAATAGCCATAAAGCAGGATGGGCAGTATACTATTCAGTTGGCAAGTTTTAAGGCTAGTTCTTATGCTAAGAGAGAGGCAGAGGCGCTTAATAAGAAAGGATATAAGGCTTTTACTTTAAATAAGGGTAAATATATTATTCTATGCGTAGGAAATTTCCCTGATAAAGAGACAGCGCAGCCTTTATTACCGGAATTGAGCAAATATTACAAAAGCTGCTATATAAGGAGGTTATAAATATGTCTATTCACCCGTCGTTAGCGATATCCGAGCAGGATAAGAAACAGAGATCGGTTTTAAAGCGTTCTGAGCGTATTAGGACAATGATTGAAAAAGGAAACTGGAAAGAAGGGGATAAAGTCTACGGTTTGCCGAAATTAAAGTCGATAAGGATTAAGATTAAGAAAGAAAAAGTTGAGAAAGCGGCTGAGGCTACTGCTGAAGGCGCGGCTCCGGCTGCCGCAGCCCCTAAAGAGCAGGCAGGCACTAAAGGAAAGAAGTGAGCTTAATTTCGTTACTTTTATCTTTCGCAGCCTCATTTTCTTTATTAATTGTTGCTATGAGCGTCCATGAATTCGCGCATGGTTGGACAGCTTACAAGTTAGGGGATACAACCGCTAAATATTCCGGAAGGCTCACCTTAAATCCACTGGCGCATATAGATATATTTTGGACGTTAATATTGCCACTGGTACTTTTTGTTACTTCCGGGGGCAGATTTATCTTTGGCGCGGCAAAACCCGTGCCTGTTAATTTTTGGGCGTTACGTAATCCTAAAAGAGATATGGTCCTTGTCGGGTTAAGCGGCCCCGCGGCAAATTTTATTCTTGCCGGTTTTTTGAGTATTATAGTTAATCTGGCTCCAACTACTCCCCTAATTGTTTTCGTATTATCAAACCTCATAATTATTAATATCGTTCTGGGAGTTTTTAATCTTATTCCTATTCCTCCGTTGGATGGCTCGCGCGTATTAATGGGTATACTTCCTGAACCTCTCGCGTCGCGCTATGCTTCTATTGAGCCTTACGCGTTTATTTTGCTTTTAGTTTTTGTATATTTTGGCGGGTTTAACCTTGTAGTGTGGCCGGTAGTAAAGTTGATATTTAGTATCTTAAGAATTTATTAAATAAATGCATAGCGTAAGATTAAGCCTTAAAAAGCGTTCCTACAATATAATTATCGGAACAAAAATTCTGCCTGTTTTGGGCAGGTATATTTCCCCCCTGAATTTAGGCAATAATGCCTATATTATCACCAATCCTTTTATAAAGAAACATTACGGCCAAGCTTTGGTTAAAGGGCTTAAGCCTTATGGTTTTAATTATAAGTTTAAGGTTGTCCCGGATAGCGAGAAGTCTAAGGATATTAAGATCGCGGCGTTTTTAATTAAAGATCTGGCAAGGTTTGACTTAAGAAAGCGCACATTCATTATTGCTTTAGGCGGAGGAGTGGTTGGGGATTTAAGCGGATTTGTTGCCTCTGTTTACAAAAGAGGGATTCCTTATGTGCAAGTGCCGACTACTTTACTGGCGCAGGTGGATTCGAGCATAGGAGGAAAGACTGCCGTAGATTTAAGTGAGGGCAAGAATTTAGTGGGAGCGTTTTATCAGCCGAGAATGGTTTTTAGCGATATATCATTGCTTAAAACTTTAAGCAGGAGGCAAATCTCTAGTGGCCTGGCAGAGGTTATAAAATACGGTGTTATCAAGGATAGAAAATTATTCCGTTATCTAGAAAAAAATTATAAGGATATTATTAATTTAAAGGCAGAAATGCTGGAGAATATTATTAGGGCTTGTGTAAAAATAAAGGCAGAGATAGTCTCTTCGGATGAAAGAGAAGAGGGTGGTTTGCGTACAACTTTAAATTTCGGGCATACCATAGGCCATGCCGTTGAAGCAGCTTCGGGTTTTAATAAATACAATCATGGTGAAGCAGTAGCTTTAGGCATGCTCGCGGCTTTAGCTATAAGTGTTAAGCTGGGGTTTATTAAAGAAACCCTGCTTAAAAGAGTGGAGTCATTAATTGATAATGTTGGTTTGCCGGTCAAAATCAACAAGGTTTCAATTGAAAAGATATTGAGCAGGCATTATCATGATAAGAAATTTATGGGAGCAAAGAATAAATTTGTTTTGACTACAGGTTTGGGCAAGACAAAAATCGTAAGAAATATACCCTTGAAGTTAATTAAATCTGCGATAGAAGAAAGGTTCTAGGGGTTAGCGCGAAGAATTAATAAGTGTAATTTTCCTGCCCTCAAATTCCAAAATCACCTTATCTAAATTGATTTCTTCAACCTTAGCTCCTTGTATAGTATCCCCAACTTTAAGTATCTGATTATTGATTAAGGCGTATCCTTTATCCTGCTGAAAGAATATCCCGCTAAGGGCTAAGGTTGGTTCCGGAGTTTTAACCGGCTCGGCGGGTGGAACAATTCTTTCTTCTTCTAAAGGTATGGGAGTTTTATCTATCGGTGTTAATGCCGGAGAAACTGGAGAGGGTAATGGTTTAATTTTAGGCCGAGTGAATAAACCAAGAACCATCTTTCCT
>JBAZGV010000024.1:0-8246 GCA_041652675.1 Candidatus Omnitrophota bacterium | reverse complement strand
CGACGGCAAAATGACGGTAATGATGCGCTCAATCCGTGAAATCTTTAATAAATGCGGGATAGAGACTAGGATCTCCCGCGATATTAAAGGGCTACTCTGGTCAAAACTTATTATTAACGTCGGAATTAACGCGCTCACAGCAATAACGCGTCTAAATGACGGCAGGCTTATGGAATTTGAAGGGACTCGCAGAATAATGCGCGAAGCAGTAACTGAAGCAATACGCGTTGCGAAAAGAAAACGGATTAAACTTACATCTGACGATCCGCTGGCTAAAGTTGAAGCGGTATCTGAAGCTACTGCCGCCAATACCTCATCTATGCTCCAGGATATATTACATAAGAAACACACTGAGATTGATTTTATTAATGGTGTTATTGTAAGGCAGGGGCAAGAGCTAAGAATCCCTGTACCGGTTAATCAAATGCTCGTTGATCTGGTTAAAACAATCGAATCTTGTTAATTTTTAGCAGTAGGAGAGGCTTAAACCTCTCCTACTGCTATTGATAAATATGCGAAAATACTTAACTATAGCGCTAATAATCGGATGGGCTTCTACAATAGCTTATTTTTTTATTCAGAAAAACAGCCTGGAAAAGAGGCTTTATCAAGAAAAACGCGTGATGATGGGGACATTCGTTGAGGTCATCTCTCCCCAAAAAAAAGCGCCTAAAATTGTCTTTGATGAAATTAACCGCATAGAAGGTCTTTTGAGCAAATACAATCCGGAGAGCGAAGTCTCCAAATTAAATAAATTCGGAACTATAAAAGCCAGCCCGGAGACATTTTACGTTATAAAAAAGTCCAAAGAGTTCTACTCCTTAAGTAACGGCGCGTTTGACATTACTGTAGCGCCCCTAATGGACCTCTGGGGATTTACCGATAGGAAATACTTTATGCCTCCTGAAGAAAAAATTAGAGAGGTTTTGAAATTAGTCGGCTCAGATAAAATTATTTTGCAGGATAGCTCTTTTGTGATACAATTTAAAACTCCGGGGATGAAGATTGACCTGGGCGCTATTGCTAAAGGCTATGCCGTAGATTGCGCGATAAAAAAAATAAGAGACTCCGGAATAAAAAACTGCTTAATTAACGCCGGAGGCCAGATTTATTGCTTAGGAAACAGGTTTGGCAAGCCCTGGATCGTAGCTATTAAAAATCCGCGCGCGAATGGATTAGTTAACTATTTAAAACTAGAAAACAGGGCAATATCAACTTCGGGAGATTATGAACAATTTTTTATTAAAGATAAAAAAAGATACGCTCATATAATCAACCCTAGGACAGGGTTTCCCTCAGAGAATTCAATACTATCTATAACTGTTATAGCCACTGATGGCTTAACCGCAGACGCATTATCTACTTCGATTTTTGTGTTAGGTAAAGAAAAGGGCGAAGAGTTGGCCAAGAAGTTAGGCAAAATAGAGCTAAAAATAATCGAAAAATGAAAAACGCTTTAAAGAAAAATATGGATATTTTTGCCTTGTTCCTTCCCGAAACAAGAGAATTCATTAAGAATAAAAACTTTAACGGCCTCAAGTCTTCACTTAAAAACATGAACTCTATGGATATCGCTGAAGGATGGCGCTATCTTGAAGCAACTGAAAAAGTATTAATCTTCAGGCTATTAGGAACAAAAAAAGCTGTAGAAGTATTTGAAAACCTGCCATTTCCGGAACAAAACTTTATCCTTAATAATCTAGAGAATACAGAAGTGTCTCAGGTTATCAACGAAATGGCTCCAGATGAAAGAGCTGACCTTTTTAAGGAATTTCCTAAAAAGGTATCCCGTAAATTCTTTCTTCTAACGAACAAAGAAACAGCGAAAGAAACACATGATCTAATGGATTTCCCGGAAGGGACAGCCGGAAGCCTCATGACCACTGAATTCGTAAGATTAAAGAAAGAGATGACTGCAAAACAAGCAATCCTTTATATACAAGAAAACTTAAGGACAGATTATAGGGAAAATATTTACTCATTGTTTATTACTGATGAAAACCACCGTCTAATTGCAGGCATATCGCTTCAGGATATATTAAAAGCCCCTCCAGACATTCTTATTCGAGATATCATGTCTGGCGTAAATGCGATAAAAATCAACGCCGAAGTAAATGTAAATGAACTGGGTAGCTTATTCAAAAAATATGATCTTTTTGACGCGCCGGTAGTAGATAAAGATAATATTTTAATCGGAATTATTACAGTCGATGATATAGTCGAGATTATCGAAAAAGAAACCACTAAGGATATATATGAAATAGGTAAGATGTCCGCAAAAGGCGGAGAGATTATAAGTTACGCGAAAGCTACAGCCCTAGAGCTTGTCAAAAGAAGAGCTGGCTGGCTTATTTTATTATTAGTCTTTGATTTTTTAACCGGGACGGTTCTGAAAAATTTTGAGCATATGTTAAGTTCAGTAGTAGCGCTTGCATTTTTTATACCTATGCTCCTCGATACCGGAGGAAATGCCGGAGCACAGACCTCTATTACAATTATAAGGGGGCTAGCTACAGGAGACGTAAAACCAACAAACGTATGGAAAGTAATAAAAGTTGAGTTAAGTGCTGCTTTGCTAATGGGGCTGGTGGTAGGATTAGTAGCCTTTGGCAGAGCACTTCTTTTGCAGAAAGATTTTATGTTATCTATAGTTGTAGGATTAACTATGCTCTTAATCGCTATTCTGGCTATTGTCACCGGTATAACCTTACCTTTACTTTCTAAAAAGATAGGGCTAGACCCTGCAGTACTAGCGGGCCCAATCACAACTAGCATTGTGGATGTAATCGGACTTATCATATATTTTAAGATTGCGCAATTTTTTATACCAGCATTAAGTTTCTAAAAAGTAGAGTATGAAACTTTCCGTTAAAAATATCCTTGGCTTAAAAAATATACGTAAGATTACCATGCTTACTGCCTACGACTATCCAGTTGCGTCTCTCGTAGACAGGGCGGGGATTGACATAGTTCTAATTGGCGACTCTTTAGCCAACGTAGTCTTAGGGCTAGATTCTACAACTCAAGTCGGAATGCCGGAAATGCTTACAGCTGCCAAAGCAGTCTCCCGCGCAGTAAAGAATGCATTAATTATAGGAGATATGCCCTATGATTCTTATCAGGTTAACCTTAAAGATTGCGTTAAGAACGCGAGAAGGTTTATCGATGAAGCTGGCTGTGACGCGATAAAATTAGAATGGTTTGATCAATGTAATGAGGTTACTGAAGAAATAATTAAAGCCGGTATACCGGTTATGGGGCATATTGGCTTAACACCGCAGACCGCGGAGAAAATAGGCGGATTTAAGGTGCAGGGGAAAGACGCTGAAACCGCCAAGAAGCTCATTCAAGAGGCCATAGAATTGGAGAGGCTCGGCTGTTTCTCAATAGTTTTAGAATGCATTCCTGATAAAATCGCGGCGATAATTACGCAAAACCTAAAAATTCCTACTATAGGTATCGGCGCGGGAATAAATTGCGACGGACAAGTTCTGGTTATTAACGATATGCTTGGGCTTTTTGAACGTTATACCCCTAAATTCGTAAAAAAATATATTAACCTATCCGGTTTGATTTTAGAAGCGATTGAAAAATATAAAAACGAGGTTATTCAAGAGAAATTTCCCGCTAAAGAACATACATTTACTATAAAAGAGGAAGAATTAAGAAAAATATGAGGCACAAGAGAGCAAATTTCATATTCTCAATTATTATTTTTATACTCGCCATTACTTTTGTGATAATTTTTGCCGGGCCTAATATTTTAAAAGCTTATATCAGAACCGGTATCGGCAGTTGCGCTAAAATCCCTATACTTTGCAAAATCCCAACCCAAGAAATAATTAATCCTGAATTAGACAAAACCTATCTTGACACGCTTATCCCTCACAAATTTTCTAAATTATCTCTATCAACACCTAAAGGCTTTGCGGTAATTCAGGAGCTGGAAAAGAAGCCTTATTATAAAAAAAGGTTAAACCATCACAAAGAATCAATTATCTATACTTTCCGCCAAGACCCGGGATATTTTATCAAATTATTTCCTCAAGTTAAAAGCGCGGAAATAACTAATAACTACGATTTTATCAAACGTTTAGCCTTTGCCCAAATTGACGGAATAAAAGATACTACTGACGCTTTTTTTATAATACTGAAAAGTATCTTTACTCCTGACCTGGGAGATCAAAACAAAGTGATTTCAGCCTCTTTCATAATGCCCGATAAAAGGGGTTTTATAAATTATAACCTTTTCGATAAGGCGTATTACTTTGAATGTAACGTGATATCTAAAGGTGGAGATTTTTTCAAAGTTTATATTAAAGACACCGAAGCGACACTAGAATTAAAAGAAATATTCGCGATTATTTCTACTTTAGAGAAGTAGTTTGCCATTCTGACCCCGCCTTGGCGGGGAAAGAATCTATTCTTAAAAGAGAGGTTCGAATGACAGCTGAAATGTCTTGCCCGTATGTAAATTTTATGGTAACCTATGTATTTGAATTGTCTTGTACTTGACCTCACTTTTGTTCGGCCAGTTCCTTATTGCCTGCGGCAACAAGGATTTCACTAGACAAGAACTTATGGTGTTCAAATTTCGTTAGACAAAAGCTTAAGGTGCTCAAATTATGTCAGAAGATTTAATGGAAAAAATAGTTTCTCTTTGCAAACGCCGCGGCCTTATATTCCCATCTTCGGATATTTACGGGGGGTTAAGCAATACTTGGGATTACGGTCCTTATGGCGTTGAGCTTAAAAATAACCTGAAGCGCGCCTGGTGGAAAGCTAACGTTTACGAACGTTACGATATCCTGGGAATGGACGCAGCCATTCTTATGCATCCAAAAGTCTGGGAAGCATCAGGGCATATTAAGAACTTCTTTGACTTAAAAAGCGACTGTTTATCTTGCCGTAAGCGCTTTAAAAGCGAAGAGATAAAAGATAAATATAAATGCCCTGAATGCGGAGGAAAATTAACTGAAAGCAGGCCTTTTAATCTTATGTTCAAAACGCACCAAGGCCCGGTTGAAGATAGCGAAAACGAATTATACCTGCGGCCGGAAACAGCGCAAGGAATGTTTGTAAATTTTGCTAATATTCTTGATTCGCGTCATCCAAAGTTGCCGTTCGGATTGGCGCAAATAGGAAAATCATTTCGCAATGAAATCACTCCGGGAAATTTTACTTTCCGCACTCGTGAATTTGAACAGATGGAAATTGAATATTTCGTTAAGCCCGAGAACGCGGGAAAAGCTTATGAAGAGTGGGTAGAAGCACGCTACCAATGGTATCTTGATTTAGGAATATTAAAAGAAAATCTAAGGTTAAGGCCGCATGGAAAAGACGAACTCGCGCATTACGCTTTAGCCTGTACGGATATTGAATATAGATTCCCTTTTTCCGCCGGAGGCGGATCCGCCTCCGGCGGAGGCTGGTCAGAATTAGAAGGTATTGCCAACCGTACAGATTTTGATTTAAAACAGCAAGCAGAATTTAGCGGTAAAGATTTAAGATATTTTGACGATACCACAAAAGAAAGATTTTATCCTTACATTATCGAACCTTCCGGAGGAGTTGACCGCGCGGTCCTGGCATTTTTGGTTAACGCCTACCATGAAGAAAAAGTACACCCCCGCACCAATTTAAACCCCGAAACCAATAATCAGAAAATTGGTGAGAGGGTAAAAGAAGATATGCGGGTAGTTTTAAAGATCAATAAGGAGCTGGCTCCGGTAAAAGTTGCGGTTTTCCCGCTCTTAAAAAACAGGCCGGAGATTGTAGGGCTGGCTAAAAAAATCGCCGGAGAACTAAAAAAATCCATAGTAACAGCCTACGACGATACCGGCGCGATCGGTAAACTTTACCGCAGGCAGGATGAAGTAGGCACGCTTTACTGCGTTACGGTTGATGTGCAATCTTTAGAAGATAAACAGGTAACTGTGCGTGACCGTGATACAATGTTGCAAGAACGGATTGGAATTGACAAGATTAAGGATTATTTATTAAAAAAGCTAACTAGCTCATAGTTCATAGCTGATAGCTCATAGCAAAAGATTTTACTATGAACTAAGGCCCATGAGCTAAGAGCTAATATTAGCTAAACAGAAAGGACAGGTTTAAAGGAAATGGCAACGAAAAAGTATGTTTATAGCTTCGGCGGCGGCAAGGCAGATGGAAATGAAAGTATGAAAAATCTCTTGGGTGGCAAAGGCGCAAACCTCGCAGAGATGGCAGGGCATAAAAATCTAAAACTCCCTGTTCCTCCGGGATTTACCCTGACTACGGATGTCTGCGTTTATTATTATTCTAACAAACGGTCTTATCCTAAAGAACTTGAAAAACAAGTAAGTAAAGCGCTTGTTTCCGTTGAAAAACTTATGGAAAGACAATTCGGAGATGCTATTAATCCTCTTTTAGTATCTGTCCGTTCGGGCGCACGTAAATCAATGCCCGGAATGATGGAGACTGTCTTAAACGTTGGATTGACCGAAAAAACAATTCCCGGGCTGATAAAACAAGCAGGGGGAAACGAACGCTTTGTATACGATGCTTACAGAAGATTGATTATGATGTATTCCGACGTAGTTATGGAAAAAGCGGCAGGAATTGAACCAAAAGAAGATATGGGTATCCGCAAACAATTAGAGCGGATCATGGACGAGGTAAAACATAAACGCGGCTCTAAAGCTGATACCGATTTAACTAGCGAAGACTTAAAGGATATATGCAAAAAGTTCAAACTAAAAATCAAAGAAGTATTGGGCAAGGAATTTCCTGATGACCCGATGCAACAGCTCTGGGGAGGAATCGGCGCAGTATTTTCTTCCTGGAACGGAAAACGCGCGATAAGCTACCGCCGCATTGAAGGGATTCCTGATGAGTGGGGCACAGCCGTTACCGTGCAAACCATGGTCTTTGGAAATATGGGGGATGATTCAGCAACTGGTGTTGCTTTTACGCGTAATCCCGGAAACGGAGACCCGCATTTCTACGGTGAATACTTGATTAACGCCCAAGGTGAGGATGTTGTCGCAGGGATACGTACACCCGCTCCAATTAACACCTTCTCCCAATCAACACACAACAAAGAATTAGTAATGCTTGAAAAAGCAATGCCTAAAATTTATCAAGAACTTTTTGCAATTCAAGAGAGACTGGAAAAACACTACCATGATATGCAGGATATTGAGTTTACTATTCAAAAAGGAAGGCTCTTTATGCTCCAGTGCCGAGTCGGAAAACGCAATGGCCCGGCAGCTGTACGCATGTGTATGGATATGATTAAAGAAAAATTGATTAAAAAAGAGGAAGCAGTCTTACGCGTTACGCCAGCGCAATTAGATGAGCTTTTGCATCCGATTATTGACCCTAAAGTAGAGGCGACACATAAACCCTTCGCAAAAGGTTTACCTGCCGGCCCGGGTGGAGCATTCGGCCAAATTGTCTTTACTGCCGCGGATGCCGTGGCATGGGCAAAAGAAGGCAAAAAAGTTATCCTTGTGCGCGAAGAAACAAATCCTGAAGATGTTGAAGGTATGCGCGCGGCACAGGCAATATTGACTGCCAGAGGCGGAATGACCAGCCACGCGGCATTAGTCGCCCGCGGATGGGGGAAATGCTGTATTGTCGGCTGCAGCGCCATACATGTTGATTTAGCAGTAAGGAAGATTAACGTAGACGGCAAGACTCTTAAAGAAGGTGACTGGATTACTTTAAACGGCACCAAAGGAAATGCTTACGAAGGGCAGCTTCCGATGATGGATGCCACAAAAGAAAACAGCATGCTTATGGATTTCTTAAAAATCTGCGGCACGATTAAAAAACTCGGCATCCGCACTAACGCTGATACTCCGGAAGATGCTCTAAAGGCGCGCCAATTTGGCGCTGAAGGAATCGGCCTTTTCAGGACTGAACATATGTTCTACGGAAAGGGTTCTGATGAACCATTGTTTCTTCTACGCAAAATGATTATTTCTAATACGCTAGATGAAAGAAAGAAAGCAATCGAAGGATTATTCCCTTATGTCAAAAAAGATATTAAAGGGACTATCGCGGCAATGGATGGTTTCCCTGTAGTCATCCGCTTACTTGATCCGCCTTTACATGAATTCGTCCCGCGCGAACAGGCAAAATTGGAAGAGTTGGCTAAAGAATTAAATATCACTATGGAAGAATTATCCAGGCGGGCTGAAAACCTGCATGAATCTAATCCAATGATGGGCCATCGTGGCGTACGGCTGGGAGTAACT
>JBAZGV010000023.1:0-8296 GCA_041652675.1 Candidatus Omnitrophota bacterium | reverse complement strand
TAAAAGGCAAAAAAATAGATTGTTTAGCTACTTGCCCTATATCCAAGGAGGCGATTAACAAAGCCGGTTTTAAATATAGCGGGCATACGGAATACTTCATTAAGAAAACAAAAGTAAGGCACGTTGTAATGATGCTTCTTAATAAAAATCTAAAGTTTAGCCTTATTACCAGGCATTTACCGATTAAGGATGTTCCAGGGGCTTTAAATATAGATAAGATATTAGATGCTACTCGTATTACGTATCTTTCGTTAAAGAATATTTTCAAAATTCCTTACCCGCGTATAGCTCTCTGCGGCCTAAATCCGCATGCTTCGGATAATGGCTTGATTGGTGACGAAGAAGAGAATATTATCAGGCCAGCAGTTGAAAGATTAAAAAAAACATTTAAGAGGATTAATGGGCCTATCCCTTCTGATATCGCTATCTATAGGGCTCTTAGAGGTGGATATGACGCTGTTATGGCAATGTATCATGATCAGGCGCTTATTCCTCTCAAGATTACGGGAAAAGATAGCGGCGTAAATATAAGCCTGGGGCTTCCTTTTATAAGGACATCGCCTTTGCATGGGACTGCTTTTGATATTGCTGGTAAACATAAATTTGCTAATCCTGATTCTTTAATTTCCGCAATAAAGTTAGCCTTAAAATGCGTATTAGGTTAGAGAACCATGGTTTGCCTTCCTTTAGGCAAAGCCATTGCCAAAGCCATAGGCCAATAAAAAGTTTAGGCCAAAACTTCTTAGTTGACCAGAATATTTCTCGAAAGATCGTGAGTGCCCTAGAGCTACGGCCTACTGACACAGTCTTTGAGATAGGAGCTGGACAGGGAGAATTGAGCAATTTAATCGCTCCTAAAGTAGGCAAGCTTTATGCTTTAGAAATAGACAGGCGGTTATACCCGCTATTGATTGAACGTTTTAAGATTTATAGTAATGTTATTATAATTAATCAAGATATCTTAAAATGCGACCTGGTTAATTTTTTTAATGAGCATAAGATAAAAGGTAAAATCAAGGTATTCGGCAATATTCCTTATTACATATCCAGCCCAATCATCGAGCAGCTTATCAAATACAGAGAAGTTATAAAAGAAGCGTTTATTACTGTGCAAAAGGAGTTTGCAAAAAGAATAGTGGCAGATCCGGGCACAAAAGAATACGGGTCATTCAGCTGCTTTCTTCGGTATTACACTATTCCTAAGATCATCTTTCAAATAAACAGGGGTTGTTTTTACCCCAGCCCCAAAGTAGATTCTTGTTTGTTGCATATAGAATTCCGGGAGAAACCTGCGGTTTATGTAAAAAACGAAGAATTGTTGTTTAAGATTATTCGTTCTGCCTTTAACCAGAGAAGGAAAACTCTAAGGAACAGCCTTAAAGGTAAAATAGCATCTGAGCGATTAGAAGGATTTTTACTTAAAAATAACCTTAATTTAAATATTCGGCCCGAAGAACTTTCATTGGCGGAATTCGCGGATTTGGCTAATGAGTTATTTTAAGAAATTAAGCACCTAATGTTTTGACCTAGCGAAATCTTTGGCCGAATGCAGTGAAGCCAAAGAAAGAAAGCCCTTTCCTTGACAATTGCCTTAAAATTATGTTATACTCTTACATAATTTAATCCCATCCTTCAAAGAAAGGCTAACCCTATGTTATTGAATACCTTAAAGCAATTCAATTGGTTGGATGTTTTTATCCTAATTATGATTTTCAGGGTATGTTATATCGCCATAAAAGGCGGGTTTACTACAGAACTTTTTAAATTTCTCGGAATTTTAACTGCGATTTATCTATCTATGCATTATTGTGTTTTTATTGCAGATTATATTAGGGGGCAGTTGCCTATTAAAAGCAAGATTACTTCAGGGCCTTTAGATTCCCTGGTTTTCATATTTTTGGCAACATTAGGGTATTTTTTATTTGTATTGTTACGCAATGTATTTAATAATTTTGTTAAAATGGAGGCTATATCTGCTTTGAATAAGTGGGGAGGTTTAGTATTAGGCATGTTCAGGTCAGTATTGCTGGTAAGCCTCATTTCTTTCGTTTTAGTTGTATCAGGTATCCCCTATCTTAAGAATAGCCTGATGCATTCATACCTGGGCCCGAGGCTAATACTTGCCGCGCCAAATACTTATAATTGGATTTGGACGAATATATTTTCTAAGTTTATCTCTGCGGAAAAAGAAGGAAGTATTGTTGCAAATATCAAGAAGGAGCTAATCTAAAATGAAGCTAGGCAAACTATATAATTTGGTAGTTAAGTTTGGATCAGATCGCGACCCGCGTAAGGTAAAAAAAGCGATAAAAGCTTATCCTGATAGCGCTATACTTTATGGTGATACGAATCTTGAAGTAAAAAAGATTTTAGTTGGAATAGATATGGAGGTAGGAGAAATACTTCTTGCGGATAAATTACGCGCTAAGGAAGGGTTAGATTTGGCAATTTCGCATCATCCAGAAGGAAAAGCGTATGCCCTGCTTCACGATGTAATGTGGTTACAGTTAGATCTTTTGAAACAAGCGGGTGTAGCTAAAATAGTTGCCTATAAACTTTTAGAAGAGAGAATTAGGGAGGTTGAAAGAAGAATCTTGCCTCAGAATCATACGCGCGTAGTTGACGCTGCCCGTCTTATTAATATGCCTTTTATGTGTATGCATACTCCGGCCGATAATCATGTTTTTTCTTTTTTAAAGAAACTGATGCAGAATAAGAAACCTAAAGAAGTTGGCGATATTATTGATATTTTGTTTCAGGTCCCCGAATATAAAGAAGCTGCTAAGAATAGGACCGGCGGCCCGCGCATACTTTTAGGTTCTCCAAAGAGAAGAGTGGGTAAGATCCTTTTTGAGATGACCGGAGGAACCGAGGGCTCAAAAGACGTATTTGATAAACTTTACAAGGCAGGGGTAAGAACGTTAATTTCAATGCATCTAAGCGAGGAACACTTAAAGAAGGCAAGAGAGGTAAATTTAAATGTTGTCATCGCCGGGCATATTTCAAGCGATGCTTTGGGGTTAAATCTTCTTTTAGACAGAATCGAACAGAAGGAGAAGCTGGAAATTATTGGCTGTTCAGGATTCAAGAGGATAAAGAGGGCATAATGGCAGGGCTTATTCCGGAAAATATTTTGGATGATATTTTAACTCGAATTAATATTGTTGAAATTATTTCGGGTTATATACCTTTAAAACGGGCTGGACGGAATTTTAAGGCCTGTTGCCCTTTTCATCATGAGAAGACCGCTTCTTTTGTAGTCTCTCCCGAACGGCAGATTTATAACTGCTTTGGCTGCGGGGAATCAGGCAATGCTTTTAAATTTCTTATGCGTTATGAACGTATGGATTTCCCTGAAGCAGTTGAGGCCTTAGCCCGCAAAGTAGGCGTTATTTTACCGCAGAGCGAACCTATTGATAGTAAAGCCCAAGGCCTTGTAACAGAGCTTTTTAAGATTAACGAGTTAGCCGCTCAATTTTACTGCGCCAATCTTGATTCTTCTTATGGGGTTGGGCCTAAAGACTATTTACTCAAACGTGGTATTTTGCCGGAAACGATTAAGGCCCTGAAGATAGGTTTTGCTCTTGATAAATGGGATTCACTTATTAATCACCTAAGAGGTAAAGGGTTCAGCCTGGATATTTTGGAAAAAGCAGGCCTTGTTGTGAGTAGAGATGCTGGAGGGTATTACGATCGTTTTAGGAACAGGATAGTGTTTCCGGTTTTTGATATTAAAGGAAGAGTTTTGGGTTTTGGCGCGCGTGTCCTCGATAATAGCTTACCTAAGTATATTAATTCACCGGAAACTTTAGTTTATACTAAAGGGAGAAATCTTTACGGGCTTAATCTGGCTAAGGAGAGTATAAGAGAGAATGATTTTGTGGGAGTTGTTGAAGGGTATATGGATTTTATTCTTCCTTATCAGGAGGGAGTAAAAAGTATTGTCGCTTCACAAGGCACTGCTTTGACTATTGAGCAAATAAGGCTTTTAAAACGCTATACTAATAATGTAGTTATGATATATGATCCGGATAGCGCCGGAGAGTTAGCCGCTTTAAGAAGTTTAGATATATTTATAGAAGAAGAGGTAAATGTAAAAATCGTATCTTTACCAAAAGGTTTTGATCCGGATTCATTCGTACGCAAAAACGGGATAGAAGGTTTCCGTAAAGAGATTGAAAACGCCGCCAATCTTTTTGATTATAAACTTTCGGTTTTAAAGTCACGTTACGATATAAAGGATATAGCGAATAAAGCCAAAGTTTCCGCTTTTATGTTTGAGACCATAAATAAATTTAAGAATGCTATTTTGAGGGCGGAATATTTAAAGAAACTTAGTTTTGAGCTTAACGTTAATGAAGAAGCGCTACTTGAAGAATCAAAGAAAGGAAGCAAGGATAAGTTTCGTGCGGCTCCGCAAGTAAACAACAAAATGAAACCCTTGAATATAAGCCCGACGGAGAAACTTTTAATGTCGCTTATGCTCGAAGAGAGTAGCCTTATTAACCGAATAAAGGATAATTTCGACCCGCAGGATTTTAAAGATGAGCGTATCTCCCGTATTGTTTCGGTTATGTTTAGCCTGCTAGAACAGGGGAAAGAGGTTAAGCCTCAGAGTTTAGTGAATTATCTTGGCGATGATATATCGTATCTAATCTGTGGTTCTGAATTTTTGCCTGAAGATATGTCCTTAGAACATAAAGAGAGATTGGTTGATGATTGTTTAAAGAGGCTTAAAAAGGATAAAGCAAAGGTTAAAAGAGAGAAGCTCCATGAAGAGATAAAAGTCGCGCAGCAGTCAGGTGAAGAGGGAACACTTAACAGGCTTATCGAAGAATTCCATTCATTAATTAAAAAAAGTGAATAAAAATATGGAGGTTTGAAGGGGATGAAGAAAAAATTACTCGGTTCAAAGGATTTAGAAAAGATTGTTGCGCTAGGAAGGCAAAAAGGCTTTCTTACCTATGACGAAGTTAATGAGCTTTTGCCTGAAGATATTTCATCAGCCGACGATATCGACCGATTATTTGAGCTCTTAGGAAGCGAAGATATACAGGTAATAGACCGGCGGGAAGAAAAGCACGATGAGAAAAATACCGCAGCCATGAAGGATGAACTTTTGGCTGAACAGCTCAAATCAGAAGAGCGTTTTCTCCCTTTGGATGATCCGGTTAAGATGTACCTTAAGCAGATGGGGTCAATTTCGCTCTTATCGCGCGAGCACGAATTGGAATTAGCTAAAAAGATAGAAGAAGCTGAAGAAAGATTTAAACGTGCGGCGTTAAGCGCAAAGATAGTGCGTGAACATACGATAGCGGTAGCCAATGATATACTGAATGAAGAGATTAATCTTGAAGAAATGGTAAAAGAGGATATTCGGGTTAAAAAAAGCGGTGTTGTGAGTAAGATTAAGAGGATACTTAAGCGCCTTAAGCGGACACGTAGCGAAAGCTTAACTATTAGCTTACTCTTAGACTTGAATTTTGTGACTTCGGTTATTGAAGTTTCAGTGCGCAAGTTGCATCGTTTAATAAAAGAGCTAGAGCAGGTTACACGTCAGGGCAGGCGCGGTTTTACTCGCAGGCAAGCCATATTAAAGGAGTTGGGCGAGCCATATGGCAAGATAAAAGAGCAGATGAAGCTGATTAAGTCCGCGCATATTAGGTTTAGCCGGACTAAAAAGAAATTAGTGGAAGCAAACCTAAGATTAGTTGTAAGCATTGCTAAGAAATATACTAATAGAGGGCTTTCTTTCCTGGATCTAATTCAAGAAGGCAACATTGGGCTTATGCGCGCGGTTGAAAAATTTGAATATAAGAGAGGGTATAAATTTTCTACTTATGCTACTTGGTGGATCAGGCAGGCGATAACCCGTTCTATAGCGGATCAGGCGCGCACCATAAGGATCCCTGTGCATATGACTGAAACGATTAATAAAATTATACGTTATTCGCGTGTATTTGTTCAAGAGCATGGACGCGAGCCCATTCCTGAAGAGATAGCTTATAAAATGCGCCTGCCGCAAGATAAAGTAAAATCTATCCTGAAAATAGCACAGGAACCTATATCATTACAGATGCCCATTGGAGATGAAGGAGATACTCATTTTGGAGATTTTATTCAGGATAAAAAGGCAGTCTCCCCGGCAAATGAAACTGTCCGTTCCATGCTTAAAGATGAAATGAATTCAGCTTTAGATACCCTAACTGACCGTGAGAGGAAGATCCTAGTTTTACGTTTTGGTATTACTGATGGATCCGCCCGCACCTTAGAAGAAGTAGGAAATGTTTTTAAGGTTACCCGGGAAAGAGTGCGTCAGATTGAGGCTAAGGCATTAAAAAAACTTCGTCATCCGACACGTTCAAGGAGGTTACGTACCTTTTTGGACATGACTCTCGCTCATCAGAGAGAATACTAACTGAAAGTAAAATGGATTTAAATAATAAGTCAGCTGAAAAATTAGCCGATGAGATAAAATTTTTACAGATCCGTATTACAGAACTGGAAAAATCAAAAGCTCATCATAGATCCGCCGATGAGCTTTTGCGTAGAACCGAACTGCAGCAAAAAGCTATATTAAATAACATACCCGATATAGCCTGGTTAAAAGATAAAGATAGTAGGTTTATCGCAGTTAACGAGGCTTTTGGAAAGGCGTGCGGATTAAAACCTGAAGAGATAGTTGGCAAGGCAGATTTAGATGTTTGGCCGCGTGAATTGGCGGAAAGATATTGCGCGGATGATCAAGAGGTGATGAATTCGGGTAAACGCAAGTGCGTTGATGAACCACTGAATGATAAAGAGGGGCGGATACTATGGATCGAGACAATTAAAACCCCTGTTTATAATGACGAGGGAGAGATAATCGGGACAACCGGTATAGCTCGAGATATTACAGAACGAAAAAAATACGAAGAAAGATTGCTTGAGGTAAGAAAAGAATTAGAGATAAGGGTTAAAGTCAGGACAGCAGAGTTAAGTAAAGTTAATGAGGATTTGACTAAATATCATAATCAATTAAAAGATCTAGTTAAAGATCGTACATCAGCGCTTGAGAAAGAACTTAGCCTACGTAAGGAAGCGGAAATAGAGTTAAATAAATATAAGAACCATCTTGAAGAGTTAGTTAAGAAACGTACTGATGACTTATTAAAAGAAGTAACCGGGCATAAAGAAGCCCAGAATAAAATAATCAAATTGGCGGAAGATTTATCAAATTCTAATAAAAAGCTTAATCAATTGGCTTTAATTGATTCACATACTGGATTATATAATCACCGGTATTTGGAGGAAGCTATTGAAGCAGAATTCCATCGCGCAAGAAGGTATGCGCAATCTTTAGCGATTATAATGTTGGACATAGATTATTTTAAGTCAATCAATGATGTTTATGGCCATCAATTTGGTGATTTTGTATTGCAACAGTTCGCCCAGCAGATTAGAAAGATGGTAAGAAGATATGATATTGTGGTAAGGTTTGGAGGCGAAGAATTTATAATTGTTTCTCCGGGCATGGATAGAGATCAGGTTTTATCCTTTTCGCAAAGAATTCTTGAGGCATTAAATCTGTATAATTTTGGCAACAAGAAACATGTGGTTAAATTAAAGGTAAGTATCGGGGCTGTCTCTTATCCTGAAGATCGCACTAAAAGCGGCATGGATATGGTTAATCTCGCTGATCAAGTTCTTAGTAAAGCTAAAGAATCCGGCGGAAACAGGATTTATCTGGTAACCGATATAAAGAAGATAAATGTTGTGAGCGCAAATGGCCATAATAAGGCTTGGGATGTTAAGGCCCTGAAAGGAAAAATAGATAAGCTTAATAAAAAAGCTAATCAGAGCTTAACTGAAGCAATTCTTGCTTTTGCTAAGACAATTGAGTTAAAAGATCATTACACCGGCAAACATGTAGAGATTACCGGACATTATGTTACCATGATTGCTAATAGATTAGGTTTGCCCAAAGAGGAAGTTGAGCTTATTCGGCAGGCATCAATTTTGCATGATTTAGGTAAATTAGGAATTAGCGAAAAAATATTACTCAAGAAGTCCAAGCTGACAAAAAAAGAGTTTGAAGAGATAAAAAAACATCCTCAAATCGGAGCGGACGTATTAAGGCCAATTCATTTTCTGCGTGGTTTAATACCGATAATATTTTATCATCATGAAAGATGGGATGGAAAAGGGTATCCAAGTTGCATCAGGGGAGAAGAGATACCTATTGGCGCAAGAATAATGGCGCTGGCTGATGTTTATCAGGCTTTAACCAGTGATAGGCCATATCGTAAGGCGTATT
>JBAZGV010000022.1:0-8352 GCA_041652675.1 Candidatus Omnitrophota bacterium | reverse complement strand
CAGGTAAGCCTAATCTGTTTGAAGTTTCATTTCCGAAGTATAAGGGGAGTAAGGATAAAGTTTATCGGAATGTAGAGGCTAAGAACGAGAAGGAGGCTTATGACAAAAGGGTTAGGCTGATAGAAGAATATAGAATGGGGCAGCTAGGGGTAGGCGAATCCGTCAATTTGCTTAATACTGGACTATCTGTTGCTTGGGAACAGTTGATAAATAATGTTTCCTCTGATTTGGATGTTAAATATCCGCCAAAAACTAGGATAAAGCATACAGAAACAACTATAAAGAAAACAAAAAGCAAGTTTAAGAAAGTATTTAATCGCTTGTTTAGTGATTTTAGGTTAAAACATTTTCCTACAGTAGATAACCCATCCCAATTAACCTTGCCATTCTTTGAGAGATACAAGAATTATTATTGTTCTGAGCTAGGCAGGGCAAGTGGTTGGCGAGCAGAGTTGATAATGGTAAAGACTATAATGAAAAGGTTATTTAGATTGGGTTATGTAAGGCAAGATATTATTAAAGCTCTAGAGGAAATGAAAAGACCTTCTCCAATAAAGAAGCAATTTCCCGATATTCCTAAAGCTAAATTTAATGAATGGATGAATTTTATAAAGAAAGATAACCTAAATAATTATAGGATTATTCATTTCCTAAAAAGGACAGGAAGAAGAATTGAGGAAACAACTTTAATTGAGCGGAAGGATGTAGTTTGGAATGGTATAAAAATTGAGAAGATAGGTATTGTGGCAGAAACTACTAAGCAGAAAAAGAAACTCCCGTTGGACATACTCGATGAGGATTTATCTAGCTTGCTGAGAGAAGCGTATCGTGATAGTAAGAAACATAAAACACCCAATCTGTTTCTCAATGAACAAGGTAATAAGGTAAACCAGAAAACTTTATGTAAATATTTGAAGAAAACAAGCAAGCAGATATTTGGGATAGAGCTAACCAATCATTATTTTAGACATAGATTTTTTACTGAGTGTGGTAAGAGAAGTTTACATATACCGGCTGTAATGGCTATCGCTGGTTTAACAGATCCTGATGTTTTGGTGAAGTATTATAGCCACAGCGACAGAGAAGGGCAGCTAAAGATTCTTGATATGAGTAAGGACTTATGATATGGTAAGGAAAAGATGGGATAGAAAAAGTGGTAGAAAAAGTGGTAATAGGGGTGTTTTAAGCACGAATGTGGGAGTGTCCCTGCCTCTCCGCCAGTTTTAACGGTGAACCGTCCGACGACAACTTAAAGCAATTTGGCTTAAGTTGTCGTGGACGCGAACCCTATAGGGAGGGGAAAGATGATTAAAGAGCTTTTTGGGGAATTAACAGAGTCACGGTCTTTAAAAGATCCAGTCAGCGACACTCTTAAATGGCTATTTATTGATCCAGCGATGCGAAAGCGTGTACTTGTCACAGTAGGAGCAATTATTGCTTTGCAATTTGTTGCTTTTATCCCTCTCCCCGGAGTTGATGTATCCACTTTGCAAGAATTTTTCCGTCGTGTATCAGGAGCTCAATCGGGATCATTAATGAATACGATTCAACTGTTTTCTGGCGGAGCGCTTGATCGTTTGAAAATCTTTGCATTGGGACTTATGCCGTTTTTCTCAGCATGTCTTTTGTTGCAGTTAGCAACAGTTTTTATTCCTAAGCTAAGGAAATACTCGTTCGGAGGCGAATCTGGGCGAGACAAGATGGTGAAATTCACCTATATTTTTACGATTATCCTTAGTATTATTCAGGCCTATTTTATCGCTCTATGGCTGGAAAATCCGGCAAGATTTCAAGGAATGCAACTTGTTGCTAATCCGGGATTTGGTTTTCGCCTGATGGTTACAACTACAATAACTGCATCGGTGCTGCTGCTTCTTTTTATTGCTGAGATCATTAATAAGCACGGGATCGGTAACGGTGTAGCGATTATTGCTATTTCTCCATTCTTTTTAAAATTTTTGCCGGCCGTTAATACGATAGCTTCCTTAATACAAAGCGGGAAAGTGCAGCCGGGTTTTGCTTTGATTCTTGTTGGTATTTTTGCGGGGCTGGCCTATGCGATATTTTATTTAACAACGAGGACTAAGGCTATTAAGGTAAGTAATAGCAAAAGCGAAACTTCAATTTACCTAAGAAGCGGTATTGTCGGCCATGAACCTATTGGGTGGGGAACAGGCCTAATATTACTTCCGGTGACTATCGCCTCATTTACTAACGCCGTATGGATTCAAAATTTTGCCTCTTTGATTAGCAGGGGCACAATACTTTATACATTAATTAGCGCCGTTCTTATTGCGGTGTTTACCTATGTATATGCTTTGATCGTTTTTGACCCAAAATATCTGAATGCCCTTTTAAGTAAATATGGATTTTCAAATAAAGCATCCGAGGATCAGTTGGACAATTCCATGTCTAAAGTTTTGATAGTGACAGCGTTAGTTTTGTTGGCTGTTAACATAATTCCGAATTTGGTGATGGGGTTCTTAAAGATGCCATATTGGATCGCAAGCTTATTTTGTGGAACTACGGTATTGCTAGGAGTTGGTGTGTTTTCGGATATTTTGCATCAGGCGGAGTTTTTTAAAAGCAAGGCTGATTCCGGAATTAAAGATTGGGCAGTTTGTTATACCGCGTTTGATGAATTTGAAGCAAAAATCAAGACTGAATTCTTGAAAAATAAGGGTATTCAGGCATTGATTGAGCCGTTCAGATTTACTTGGGGGATACCGGTTAGAACGATGGTTGATCAGTATAGGGTATACGTGCCATGCGACAAGAAGGAAGAGGCGCGGAGTTTGTTGATAAGCTAAGAACTAGATAGCGTAGTCGTAATAAGGCGTAGAGTCTTTGGGTTTATTGGTCTTTGTAGGCTTGATGAAGATGGGTTCGTCCAGGGCAATGAGCCAACCCACGCTACGTTTTCGATGAATTTTTATAAGTAGCGGTATTTCAATGGGTTGTAGGGTTCGCTTTCCGTCCACGACTACCCGATAGATTACAAATTTAGCGTAAAACTTTGACGACAAAAACTTCTGACTTCGTCGCAAGAACACCGCCAATGCAACCAATTCGAAACTTGGTTTTTCTAACCAAGGTAAAACAGGAGGTTTGAAATGAGGATTTTGTATATTGTGGGTTTTCTGGCAGTATGCGTGGTAACTGTATTTCTTTGTACTTCACCGGCGTTTGCACTGGATAAGATAAAGATCTATGTTGAAGGTGAAGCGGGTGGATCTTTTACTGATTTTGAGTCAAGAGGATGGAATACCCAGGGGCCTCATGCTAATACCGGGGAGAAAAGTGATAAATCGGCAGTTGCAGGAATGCGATTAGGTGCGCAGCTCCTAGATTTTTTGAGGGCAGATATAGGTTATACTTACAGAGGGTGCCTTGGTTTTACTACAAATAGTTATCAGCCTCCAACTCCAACTTTTTTCTATAGGACACACATTAATAATACAAACACAGTAATGTTTTCTCTTTTTCTTGAGCCGGTCCATTTCAAGAAGTTTACGCCTTACATAGGGGCAGGTGTTGGCAGTACGTGGATGAAGGGTTATACTAACGATACGTTAGTTGGGGGGAGTAGCAGCCAAACCAATTTTTCCTGGCAAGGGGAGACCGGTATTCAATATGGATTGACTGACCGCATTTCTTTGAAGCTTGGCTACCGCTATGTTGATATGGGGAATTTAAAAATTAATTTATATCATCTTGGTACGGGCGCTTCGGCCGGAGACTATAAGGGTAAGCTTACCGCTAATGAAGTAATTTTCGGGGTGCGTTATAATTTTTGAAGATAGCCTAAAGTACTATTTTAGAATATAAGTATAGGTATCTTGTGCTCAAAATGTGCCCATTCAAATTAAAACAATCTAAAAAAACTGTATGATTTCTGTATACCAAATAGTTTGTGTTGTCGTAACCTCTTGATTATAATGACATTGAAGAGAGAGGCGGTGTTCTCTTCACCTCTTTGTAAAATTTTTTGTATATACTGGGATAGCTTAGGAGAATAGATGGTTATAGCTGAAGACAAGGCTAAAAGGAAAATAACCATAGGAATAGTACTGTGCGCTATCTTGGTTATCGAGTATTCTCTTTTCGGCATGCCAATCGGTGGCTTTAATACATATTACAGTAAGTTTCGTCCTTCTCCTGAAAACCTAATATTTCTTAGGTATCTTTTTTCTATATTCCAAAGATTGGTCTTATTAATTTCTGGTATTGGTATTTTATTTCGTCGGGATATCTTCCGTAAAATAATCGTATTTACTTCTTTTTTTATCATAGCTACTGTTTACTGGAAGCATCCGGTAGTATGTTATAGGAAAGTATTATGGTGGAAGGTCATTGATAAGACACTCCCCGTGGATATAATCACAAGGATCAATATGTTGGCATGGTCTTGTGTTGCGATCTCCATTATTATTGACGTGAGTATTTGTTTTTGTTTAATATACTATCTCACTCGAGCTAATGCTAAGGAGCAGTTTAAGTAATTTTTGGTGGTGAAACTGGTGATAAAAGAGGCATTTTGAGTTCAAAAAGGTTAATATTCCTGTTTCTCCGATTTACTTTTTGTGGCATATTGAGAAATTAGCAGTTACGATACAGCTTATTGAAGGGCAAAAGTTAATGGAAAGAAAAAAAGTACTGGGATTTTGGGACCTTACGCTTTTTTCGTTTTGCGCGATTTTCGGCATAGAGGCCATAGCAACTTCAGCTGCTATCGGGCCCTCGGCGATATCCTGGTGGTTGATATGCATTGTCGGTTATTTTCTCCCCTTTGGTTTGATCGCTGCTGAATTAGGCTCTACTTATCCTGAACAAGGCGGTATTTATATCTGGATCAAAAGAGGATTAGGGAAAAAATGGGCAGCACGCAGCATTTGGTATTACTGGGTTTCTTTGCCACTCTGGGTGCCTGCAATATATATTGCGATTGCGGAAATTCTCGGACACATGTTCTTTCCGAATATGAGCCTTTGGTCGCAAATATCAATAGGGATTATAATGATCTGGATAGCGGTCGGGATCAATTTATGTCCCCTTAGGATTTCAAAATGGATACCTAACTTTGGTACGGTTACAAGGCTTACGGTGATAATAGGGGTGCTTGCTACAGCAGTAATATATTTTCTAAAGAATGGGCGTTTTGCCAATGAGATTAATCTAGGGAATATAATGCCGAATTTAAACGCGGCCATCGTATTTATTCCGATAATTATATACAATCTGGAAGGATGTGAGCTTATATCTGCAGCTTCCGGGGAGATGAATAATCCTGCACGCGATATTCCAAAAGCAGTTATCTTGTCTGCTATTGCGATAGCCTCACTGTATTTGATTACAACATTTGCGGTTTGGGTTGTTATCCCCATTCACGAAATAAATGTTGCAAGCGGAATGCTTCAGGTATTTACAATCACATTTAGTGGCCACTGGATGCAGCAGGCCATTACTGTGGCCTTGGGCCTTCTTATTTCAGCTACTCTTTTTGCGGAAATAGTCACGTGGAACTTAGGAGAGAACCGAACAGTTGCTGAAGCTGCTAACAGCGGGGAATTACCCAAAATATTAGGAAAGATGAATAAGGATATGGCGCCGATCGGCGCTTCGATCGTATCGGGGATAATCTCGACCGTTGTGATTATTATTTATGGGTTTATAGCCAAAAACGCAGGCGAGCTATTCTGGCATGTGGTCTCCTTCAGCCTTATTGTCGGGTTATTTTCATATTTAATGCTCTTTCCAAGTTTTATTATTCTAAGAATTAAAGATAAAAATATTAAAAGGCCTTATCGAGTGCCGGGGGCGGACTGGTTTGCGGTACTTCTGGCGGTTATGGCTGAAATATTTATTTTGGTAGCGTTATCGGTGTTGATTATTCAGCCTGGGCATGATTTTACGAGGATTGCTTTGCCGGTCATTATTGGCGTGCTGGTAACTATTATTGCCGGGGAAATTTTAGTCACTTATTCATCCAGAAATCGTGAATTATGCAATAAGTGCGAGTGATATAGATAGTATGAAAGAAAATACAGAATTCCCGAGCGACATTCAGGCTCAAAGTTGTTGTTGATTGACAATAAAATAGTTATATTATAGTATATGGTTGTGATAGGCGTTAAGATGCACTCGTTACCGTATTTTACTATGGCATTCCTAAAGGAGGCATAATAATGGAAAAGGAAAGGTTCACGATAGAGAATGAAATCCTGGATAAATTAGCCGGTAAGATCTTTCTACTGCAGGATATCACTCGTAAGCGTGAGGTAATTTTTCAGACTTTCCTGGAAGTTTACAATTCTCCGAATGGGCAGGCTTTGGTTAGTAAGCTGGAAAATCTCGACTTGGAGGCATTATTTAACAAATTTCTTTCCTATGGAGTGATTGATGAATTCTTAAGCGATCCCCAAGTGGAAGATATTATGATTAATTATCTTTCTCCTGTTTATGTACATAAGACTAAGGATGGATTGGTTAAAACCGATAAAAGATTTGTTTCTAAAGATGAAATAGACCTTTTTATCAAGAAATTAGTTATTTTTTCCGGAAGAAAGACCATACATAAAATAAACAATGTAGAGTTGGTAGAAATAAAGGGCAGGGCGAATATTGTCTATTCTCCGTTTGGGCCGCAGATAACCGTTACTCGGGCTAAAGAGAAGCCCTTAAGCATTGTTGAGTTGATCGAAAATGGCACTCTTACCGCGGGAATAGCCGCGCAATTCTGGATGTATGTAGAAGGGTTTGGTGTTAAACCTGCGAATATAATTATTTCCGGCGGCCCCGGATCAGGAAAATCGACTCTGTTGAATGCCCTGTTCAGTTTTATTCCCACGCATGACCGGATCGTAGTTATTGAAGATACCCTGGAATTGAATACAGACTTGGAAGAAAATTGTTCGCGCCTGGAGAGTGATGAGGATACTACTTTAGCGGATTTAGTGAAAAATTCATTACGTATGAGGCCAGACCGGATTATTGTCGGCGAGGTTCGCGGGCAGGAAGCACAGGATTTAATGACTGCGATGAATATTGGAAAATATTGCATGGGGACTCTGCATGCTTCAACTGCGCGCGAGACAATTATCCGCCTCGAGAATGAACCTATGAACGCGCCCGCGATATTGGTAAACTTAGTTGATGTCTTCGTAATTATGCGCCGCCATAATACGAATAATAAAGTTACCAGAGCGGTAGGCGAACTGGTGGAGACCGCCGGCATGGCGGATAAAACGATACTATTATCCACTTTATGGAATTATGATTTAGGGACAGGCAAGTTTAGGGAGACAGCTGTTAGCAGTGAATACCGCGATAGGCTTGCCAGCGTAAGTGGAAAATCCCCTTTAGAGATTATGGATGAGATAAAATTCCGAGCGAAAATACTTAAGGCATTGCTGGATAAAGGCGTAAAAGAGATGACAGAAGTAACTATGTTATGCCGTAGGTATATTTCTGACCCTCAAGCGGTGGTCGCGGAATTGAATATTAAATAACAGTTATCCTCCAAGGGCTATTCTGAATCATTCTTTACATAATATTTAAAGTCTGTTAATATATACTCTCCTTGCGCCCATAGCTCAACTGGATAGAGCACTAGCCTACGAAGCTGGTTGTTGTTGGTTCGACTCCAACTGGGCGCATAAATTTTTATTATTAGGGTAGATAGATAGGTTAGTATGCGTTAGGTAAGGTAATGCTAAAAATTCACCAAAATTATATGCAGGAGGCCTTAAGGGAGGCGAAAGAGGCCTTTAAAGATGACGAAGTCCCTGTCGGAGCGGTAATTGTTAATAAGGATAGAATTATAGCACGCGGTTACAATCAAGTAGAGCGTTTAAAAGACCCTACTGCTCATGCGGAGATGATCGCGCTTACCTCTGCCACAAATTTCCTCGGTACAAAGTGGTTGAATGGCTCAACCCTCTATGTTACAATTGAACCGTGTAGTATGTGCGCCGGAGCGCTTGTGCTTGCGCGTATAGAGAGTATTTATTTTGGCGCTAAAGATCCCAAAACCGGAGCTTGCGGCTCGGTGATTAACATTGCAAATAACAATAAGTTGAACCATCGCATAAAAGTTAGTGGCGGCATCCTCGAAGAAGAATGCAGCCTATTATTGAAAGATTTCTTCAAGAAGAAAAGAAAGAAAGTTTAGCAACTTTGGAGAGGTGGCTGAGTGGTCGAAAGCAACTCACTGCTAATGAGTTGTCCTGGGAAACTGGGACCCTGGGTTCAAATCCCAGCCTCTCCGTTTTAATTTTCCAATAAGAAAAGACCTAATTATGCCCTACACAGTCTTTGCCCTAAAATGGCGGCCGAATAATTTTGATTAAGTTG
>JBAZGV010000021.1:0-8565 GCA_041652675.1 Candidatus Omnitrophota bacterium | reverse complement strand
GCCTGCGAGGCATTCGGTCTCTTTGGGTATCTGGATAAAAGTCGGGGGTAGGTACGAAAATAACAGTAATAAGGGGATAGCTCATTTTTTAGAGCATCTTCTTTTTAAGGGGACTAAGAATTATTCCTGCCGTAAGCTTAAGGAATCTATTGAGGGCGTTGGTGGTTCTCTTAATGGTTTCACCTCAGAGGAGTTAACTTGTTATTTAGTTAAAATGCCCGGTGTTTACCTGGAAAAAGCGCTTAATATTCTCTCGGATATGGTGATTAGGCCTACTTTACCCGCAGTTGAGATTAAAAAAGAGAAGCCCGTTATTTTAGAAGAACTTAAGATGTATCGTGACCTGCCGCAGAGCTATGTCTATGAGCTCTTAGATGAATTATTATGGCCGGAGCAGCCGTTAGGCGCGCCGATTATAGGTACGGTTGATTCAGTCAGCCGCATGAGTAGGAAGGATATCGGCTCATTTAAAGAAGATTATTATACTGCTTCAAATATGGTGATTAGCGCGGCTGGAGAACTAGACGAAGAAAAATTAAAAGAGAGGGTAGCTAAAATATTCTCCCGCCTTCCCAAGAAGCGTGAAAATATTTTTCTTAAGGTAAAAGAGAGACAGGATGAGATAGGGCTTAAAGTATTCTATAAAGAGACTGAACAAACGCATATGGCATTGGGCTTCAGGAGTTTTAAGCGCGGCCATCCCTTAAGGCATGCCTTGGGTTTGCTGCACATTATATTAGGCGCAAATATGTCCAGCCGGCTTTTTGATGAAGTAAGGGAGAAGAGAGGGTTGGCTTATGAGATTGGTACGGCAGTTAAACGTTTTTATGACACGGGAGCTTTCTTAGTGCACGCCGGTATTGATAATTCTAAAGTTTATAGCGCTATACCATTAATCTTGAAAGAACTTAGCAAGACTAAGGATGGCCTTGTAACTAATGATGAGTTTAAAAGGGCCAAAGAGTTTTATACAGGGCAATTGAAACTAGGGCTCGAAGATACTATGGAACATATGCTCTGGATAGGCGAGACTACAGCTACTTTAGACCGGACCTATTCTTTAGGCGAGATTATCGCGGAAGTTAATTCTGTTTCAAGGGCCGATATCCGCGAGGTTGCCAGAAAGCTATTTAGGAATGATAATCTCCACTTGAGTTTAATTGGTCCGCTTAAAGGTTCGGAAGATAAAATACGTAAGCAGCTTGTTTTAAGTTAAATATGGAAAATATAATCCCAATAATATTATTTATAATTCTGGCGGTAGTTTCGTTTTTTCTCTCTGCATCGGAAACATCTATTATCGCCTTAAGCAAGATACGCCTACGCCATATGGTCGCCCAAAAGATTAAAAGGGCGCAGAATATTCAGAATTTATCAACTAAAATGGACAAATTTCTGGCGGCGGCATTAATAGGCAACAATTTTGTAAATGTTGCTATGTCTGCGATTATAACCGCGTTATGCATCCCGGTCTTTGGCTTTAAATGGGGGACTATTGCCGCGACTTTTATCACGGCATTTTTTATACTTGTCTTCTGTGAAATTACTCCTAAGATGCTTGCGACCAAACATACCGATAAGATTGCGCTTTTGTTCGCTCCGGCCATGGAGAAATTTATTAAGGTTCTTAACCCTTTCTCTAATTTTTTTATCAGTATCAGTAATTTTCTGCTTAAGATATTTCACATCAGTTCACCAAAGCGTTCGCCTCTAATTACTGAAGAAGAACTAAAGCTGATGATTGAGATCGGTAAAGAGGAAGGGGTTTTGAGTGATGAAGAAAGAAAGATGCTACATCGTATCTTTGAGTTTGGGGATACGAAAGTTAGCGATGTTATGGTCCACAAAGACAAGATGATCGCGGTTAACATCAATACTACTTCCGAAGAACTGTTAAATCTCTTTGTTGAAGAGGGGCATGCCCGGCTTCCGGTCTATAACGGAACCATGGATAATATTGTCGGAGTTATCTATGCCCGTGACCTGCTCTATATATTGAGGGATAAAGGATTGTTTTTGCTGCAGGATCTTGTTCATAAAGCTTATTATATACCGGAGAATATGCGGGTTAATGAATTATTGCGCAGATTCCAGGCGAATAAGATTCAGATGGCCATAGTAGTAAATGAGCATAATAAAGCTTTGGGTTTGTTAACCCTTGAAGATTTGGTTGAAGAGATTGTTGGCGAGATAGAAGAGGATCGGCTTATTGTGCTCAAATAAAAATTGACCTTTTAATTTAAAGTTGTATAATCAAAGTGAATAGTAAATAAGAAGCTTGACCACGACGCCTATTAAGGGCTCTATAAATCAAGCGCTCATTAAGGGAGGAACGAAAAATGGCAGAAACAGGTTATTGCGTAAAATGTAAAGCTAAGAAAGAGATGAAGAGTGAGCAGAAGGTAACGATGAAGAACGGCCGTTCGGCCATGAAGGGGAAATGCTCTTCTTGCGGGACAGGCATGTATAAGATTTTAGGGAATAAATAATTTATTAGGATAGAAAGTAGCAGGTTAAAATAGAAACAAAAGATTTAGCTCAAGCGATCGCGAAAGCCGCAAAGTCGAAAAAAGCGCAGAAGGTGGTGATCTTAGATATGCGTAAGGTTGCCTCCTTCTGCGATTATTTTGTCATAGCCAGCGGTACTTCTCTTCGCCAGGTGAATGCGATTGCACAAGGTATTGAAGAAGAATTGAGTAAATATGGGATTAAACCGCTTTCTCATCTTTCCCAAAGAGATGATTCAGGTTGGGTAGCTGTTGATTGTGTCTCGGTTATCGCGCATATATTTTATGAGCCAATGCGAGATTTGTATTCTCTTGAGAGCCTCTGGTCTGATGCAAAGAAAGTAAAAGTAGCAAAATCCTCCCGGTAGCCTTTTAAAGTAATATGAAAAAAAACATCCAAGAAAATATAATTCAATTAATTAAAGAGTCATTAAAGGGCCTTGAAGGTTCTTCCTTAGAAGATCCGCAACTAGACATTCCCCAAGATCCGAAGTTTGGGGATTTTTCTGCGAATATCGCAATGCGTTTGAGCAAACAGCTTAAAAAACCTCCGCGTGATATTGCGGCTAAGCTTATAACTAATATTAATTCAGAGATGGAGAAGGCGGGTTTAAAGAATTATATCAAGGAGGTTAAAGTTGAAGGCGCCGGTTTTATAAATTTTTATCTTAGCGAAAGATATCTTTACGAATCACTTAAGGATATATTAATCAGAGAGAAAGAAGCGTTACCTGAAAATTTGGGAAAAGGTAAGCGGGTATTAATTGAATTTGTGAGCGCGAATCCAACTGGCGCTCTTTCCGTGGCTCACGCGCGGCAAGCAGCAGTAGGCGACGCGCTCGCGAGCATACTTGAATTTTTGGGTTTTAAAGTGAAGAAGGAGTATTATTTAAACGACGAAGGCAACCAGATTAATATTTTGGGTAAATCAACTGAATTAAGGATGAAGGAATTAGCGGGCGAAAAAATAGAATTTCCCGAGGACTATTATCAGGGTGAATATATCAATGATATCGCTAAAATAGCTAAAGAGAAGGGGATTAAAGCGGATGATTTAGGGAATTTTGCCGCGGATTATATTCTTAGTATCATTAAGCAGGAATTGCATGATTTTGGAGTAGAATTTGACTGCTGGTATTCGCAGAAGGAATTAGGCAAGAGTGGCAAGATTGATGAGGCTTTTGACTATTTAAAGAAAAAAAGCCTTTTATATGAAGAGGGTGGCGCGCTCTGGTTTAAATCTACTGATTTCCTAGATGATAAAGACAGAGTAGTTGTAAAAAGCGATGGATCGCAGACCTATCTTGCTCCGGATATTGCCTATCATGACGATAAGTATAAACGCGGTTTTGAATGGCTGATTAATATCTGGGGCCCGGATCACCATGGTTATATAAATAGGCTTAAATCATCAGTTGCGGCATTCGGCAGGGATCCTAATTCGCTCTCCATTCTCATCGTGCAACTGGCTACAATATTTAGGGATGGCAAGCCGGTGCAAATGTCTACCCGCCGGGGAGAATATATAACCTTAAGAGAAGTTTTAGATGAAGTGGGCAGAGATGCTGCCCGGTTCTTTTTTATGGCAAGGCGTACCTCAAGCCATCTTGATTTTGACCTTGATATCGCTAAGGCGCAGACCGCGCAGAATCCGGTTTATTATGTGCAATATGCACACGCGCGTATCTATAGTATTTTGCGCAATAGTATTATTAAATTAGATAAGGATGCTGGCCTCTCGTTGCTTAAAGAGAAAGAAGAGCTGGCATTGATTAAAAAGTTACTCCAATTTTCCTATATACTGAATATTTGTTTTAGTACTCAAGATCCTTATATGTTGACTGTTTATCTTCAGGAGCTTTCGGAGTCATTTCATAAATTTTATGATGCTTGCCGTGTCCTAACCGAAAATGAACCGTTAACTAAGGCCAGGCTCGCTCTGATTGAAGGGGTAAGGATTGTCATTGCCGCAGGTTTAGATTTATTAGGAGTCTCCAAGCCTGAAAAAATGTGATGCCTATCCACAAGATACTTAATCTCGCCGTTTTAAACTCAACCTCACAGGAAAAAATAAGCAAAGATTTAGGCATATCCAAAGTTTTAGCCCAGATACTTATCAACCGCGGAATAACCGATTCTGCTCAAGCAGAGAAGTTTATTAACGCAAGCCTTAAAGAGATGCATGATCCGTTCTCTTTCAGGGATATGGCTAAAGTGGTTGAGAGGATTAAGCGGGCCGGAGAGAAGAGAGAAAAGGCCATGATCTTCGGCGATTATGACGTTGATGGCATTACCAGCGTAGCCATTCTTAAGAATAACCTGGATAAGCTGGGAATAAACGCCGGCTATTATCTGCCTCATCGCGTAAAAGAAGGATACGGCTTGCCTAAAAATATATTAAAGATTGCTCAAGATGGTAAGGTTAACCTTGTTATTACTGCTGACTGCGGGACGAGCAATAGCCGCGAAATAGAAGATTTGAAACGCCATAATATTGATACTATCATCACTGATCATCATGAGCCTTCAACTCAAGATCTGCCTTCCGCGATAGGTATTATTAATCCCAAAGTGAAAAATTCTACCTATAAATACCGGGAATTAGCCGGAGTAGGGGTCGCCTATAAATTATGCCAGGCTCTTACTCAATCAAAATTAATCGATGAGTTGGATTTAGTTACGCTAGGCACAATCGCTGATGTAGTTCCTTTGACCGGTGAAAATCGTGTATTTGTCAAAGAGGGGTTGAAAGCTTTTTCGCAGACAAAGAGGCCGGGGCTCAAAGCGATGATTGAGAACGCGGGGATAAAGAAAAAGAAATTTACTCCTACATTTGTAAGTTTTATACTCGGGCCGAGGTTGAATGCCGCGGGACGGATGGATTCAGCTGATACTTCCTTAAAATTGTTAATGACTTGCGATGAAAAGCAGGCGCAGGAGTTAGCGGTTATCCTCGAACAGCATAATCGCGCTCGTCAGCGCATCGAAGCTAAGATTTTGGAAGAGGCGGAGGCGATTATTAATAAAGATGTCAATTTTAAGAAACATAAAGTAATTGTAGTAGCTAAAGAAGACTGGCATCAGGGTGTTTTGGGCATAGTCGCTTCGAAACTCGCGGATAGATTCTATCGCCCGGCAATTGTTATCTCTCTTAATGAGGATATCTGTAAAGGGTCAGGCCGCTCAATCAAAAATTTTCATCTTTTTCATGCTTTAGGCGAGTGCAGTGAATTTCTTAATGTTTTTGGCGGGCACGCTCATGCTGTAGGGCTCACCATTACCCGCGAAAGTATCGATGGCTTTAGGGATAGTATAAACCGCTTGGCGCATGATAGATTATGTTTTGAGGATCTTCTGCCTAGTTTAGAAGTTGATATGGAGTTAAGTTTGGCGGATTTAGATGAGAAGACAGTCACAGAGTTGGAGAAGCTTGAGCCTTTTGGTATGGGCAACCGCGAACCTTTATTTTATACTCGCGGCCTTAAATTAAAAGGCGAGCCGCAGAGTCTGGCTCGCGAAACTATAAAATTCTTTGTTACTGATGGCGTAAATATTCACCAGGTAATCGGTTTTGGCATGGCTGGGCTTAAGATGAGCCTTAAACAAGCAGATACCTTAGATTTAGTTTATAATGCGCGGATAGATAACTGGGGAGATGAGCCTTCGGTGATCTTGGAGGCTAAGGATATTTTCTTTAAATAAACTACTTAAGCTTTCTTAAGATCGCCTTTTTTGATGCATTTGGCGCAGACATAGACTTTTGTAGGCTGGCCTTTGATAAGAATACGAATTTTTTGCAGATTAGGCAAAAATTTGCGCATACTCCAGCGGCTGATTTTAGAACCTGTACCGCCTTTAGCCTTGTATTGGCCTTTGCGCGCGACAGTTTTACCTTTGAGTGCACCTTTTCCACATAAAGCACATTTTTTAAGCATCTTCGTTACTCCTTAGTTATTAATTGAACTAGTATACTCGAAAAAGAGGCATTGTCAAGAGAGTTTCTCATTTAGCCTGTTTTTCTTCAAAAGCCTACCAATATAAAATATTTACGTTAGATTTTACCTTCTTTTACGTCTATTAGAGTAGAAAGGAGATAAAATGGATAATTTATTATTAGTAGAAAAGATTCAAAGCAGGATATTACACTTAAGAGGTAAGAAGGTTATGATAGATAAAGACTTGGCTTTACTCTATGGCGTTAAGCCAATTGCCCTAAGGCAACAAGTAAAAAGAAACCTTGAGAGGTTTCCTGGTGATTTTATGTTTCAATTAACAAGGCAGGAAGCCGAAATCTTGGTATCACAAAATGTGATACCATCCTTAAGAAATTTAGGTGGTTATTTGCCTTATGTTTTTACTGAGCAGGGGGTAGCCATGCTCTCGAGCCTTTTGCGCAGCAAACAAGCGGTATTAGTCAATATTTATATTATGAGGGCATTTGTAAGCTTAAGGAGGATAGGATTAACATATGTCGGTTTGAAGCACAAGATTGAAGAAATGGAGAAGAGATATGATAAGCAATTTATAATTGTATTTGAAGCCATCAAGAAACTCCTGGAGCCGCCGGTTAAAGAAAAGGTGATTGAGGGTTTTAAAGTCAGGAAGTAGAGTGTTGAAAGTACCATTTTAAGGTTGCGCCCGCTCCAAATCAGCAGTAAAATGAGCTCAATAAGCTTTTGGCTAGCGAAATTTGAACACCCTAAGTTTTTGTTTAGTGAAATCCTTGTTGCCGTAGGCAACAAGGAACTGACCGAACGAATGTGAGGTCAAGTATGAGCACAATAAGATTTTGGGTAAATAGGGACTGTCCCCGACTTGGCAATTAACGAAGTCTTTCTAAGGGGACTGTCCCACAGGCTTTGGTTTTTGTAATGCCTCTGCCAAGCTTTTCCAGAAACGGCTTGGAATTTTCGAGTGGTAGGGAGAAAAATGAGAACCTTAATAGTTTATTATTCTTATAGTGGCATTACTGAAGAAGTTATTGGTATCTTCAGGGGCGTTTTAGAGAAAAAATCCGAAGTAAAGATCCAAAGGCTCAAACCAAAAGAAGAGATAACTTCATTTCTTGGGCAATGTAGAGCTGCCAGGTCTAAGAAACGATGCGAGATAGAAGAGGCGCTCTTTGATCTAAGTAGTTATGATACTATTATTATAGGCTCACCTGTATGGGCATTTGCCCCTGCACCAGCCATTAATACGTATTTAGATAAAGTTACGGGTTTAAATAATAAAAAGTTGATCGTATTGCTTACTTCGGGAAGCGGCCTAGGAGTTAAAAACTGCTTTAAATATATTAATAATATCCTTAGCAGCAAAGGCGTATCAAGTATAAATGAAATCAATATTCCCAATGCTAAGATGAAGGATAAGAGTTTTGTTATTTCAATTTTAGAAAAAGCGTTAGAGTAAATAGAGCGAATTCCGGAGACAGTTCTAGCGGAATCCGTTGGGATTGAAGGGGTAAAAAACGGTTAGATAAATTTCATTTTGTCATCCTGAACGAGCAGTAGGCGAGTGAAGGATCTGTAATCTTAGCTTTTACGTTTTCGCTTTCGGAGCCGGAACAACAGGGACTGTCCCTGCCTTGGCAATTAACGAAGCCTTTCTAAGGGGACTGTCCCTCAGGCTTTGGTTTTTGTAATGCCTTTGCCAAGCTTCTCGCTCAATTTGGCTTTTACGTTTTCGCTTTCGGCGCTGAAAACTTTCGCCGAGTGCTTCGGTTTACGGCTCGCTCTCGGCCGGCCATACAATTCGCCGGCCTTCGTTCGCCGTAATTCCTCGCACTCATTTGCCGAAAGTTTTCCAATGCGCCTCCAGCAAAAACGTAAAAGCTTGTGGCGTAGTTATCCAGAAACGGCCTGGAGTTTTTGCGATTATCATTCTAAAGGAGAAGAGATGAAGAAGCTAATTTACCTGTTCGCTTTGTTAATTTTGTTAAGTGGATGTGCGACTACTAGAAGATATTCAGCTTTATTAGATACCTGGATCGGTTCTAATGAAGAATCTCTAATTGCTTCCTGGGGCGCTCCTCAAAACGTTTATTATATGAGTAATGGTA
>JBAZGV010000020.1:0-8637 GCA_041652675.1 Candidatus Omnitrophota bacterium | reverse complement strand
TGAGGAAGCATTATAGCATCCTTGGAATACGACATTTTTAAATTGGCAGAATACGACATTATCATATTGGGATTACATAAGGCACGCCTTATTCAATCTCGAAAGATATGACTACGTTGAAAGAAAGCTCCGGATAATCGAGCTCTTTAGGGAAACGGGGGAATGGCGAAGCGCTTTTCACGCTTGCTAAAGCAATACTCTTAAGGTATGAATTTCCAGATGACCTCTCTTCTACCAAGCGCGCATTCTTAAGGTCCCCATCGCCCGATATTATGAACGCAACATACACCTCTCCTGTTTCGCTACGGGTATAATTTTGATAAGCAGAACGCCTGATTTTTTCACGCACAATCTGATAATAGCTTATATAAGAAGGGTTATCGATTTTAGCCATATCAACCGGCGGCAAAACTATTTTTCTCTTGGCAACATTCATACTCTGCTTAATCAATTCAGGTTTTGGGGATTGCACATCACGAGGCTTTGCCGCATTATTCTCCTTACCTAAACTTTCCATTTCTATATAAGGCGGCGGAATTCTTTTTAAAAGCCTATTCTCCTTATCTTTCGGCTCAATCGCTTCTTTAGGAGAGTTCTTAATCTTAATATAACTTACTTTTGTTTTATGCTCAGCTTCCGGAGGTTTGATAAAAGGCAAAACGCGGCTGTTAAAAATAATAGCCGCGTGCGCGGTCAATGAAATTAACAGAGCAATTTGAAGCAAACGATAATCTCTCATCGATTTAGTTTATCATAAAGAAAAATACCTATCAATGAAAATAGGCAGGCTTAGAACTTTTTAGAAGCCTTTACGAAAAAATTCCTACCTGCAGAAGGATAATAGTTAACTGCGCCTGTTGAAGCATTACAAACCCCATATTCGTAATATTTTTCATTGAAAATATTGTTTATGCCACAACTTAACTTGTAATCATTTTTTTCAAGAGCTAATTTCGCATCAACGGTAAATGCCTGCTTAAGCTTTGGCCAATTATTGGACTGATCATTAATAAAATATTTATCACTTAAATAATTAAACGAAAATCCCCACTCTAAAAATTCATTTAAAGAATGCATAAGCCCAAGATTAAATTTGTGCTCTGGAACCATAGGGATACTTTTATTCTTATAGTCTCCTTGCTTAAAGACTGCTTGATCAAAAGTATAGTTTCCTGAAAATTTAAACTTCCACGGGAGTTTCGACTTAAAACTTGCTTCTATACCTTGATGACGGGTTTTCTCATAGTTTTCATTCTGATATGTATCCGGATTATAATAAAGTTCGTTTTTAAGGTTCATGAGGTATCCGGACAAAGCAAAACTAAAACAATCGGACAATTTATGCTGTAAGCCTATTTCAAAATTTTTACTCATCTGTTCTTTAAGCGCAGGGTTAAACACGCCATAGACAAAATACTCGTCGATAGCCGGAGACCTGAAACTCTTGCTATGATTAAAATAGGCATTACCTTTATCGTATTTATAAATTAAACCGATATTATAAGCTGTTGCTTTTAAACCAATCTTAGAATCGACGGATGGATTGGGGAAAAAAGAAGAATAGTCATTGTAATTAAAATCATAACCGATATTCTCATAACGCCATCCACCCACAAAGGTAATATTTTTACCTAAAGAAAGCTCATCCTGTAGATAAAAAGCGCGTGAATTCTTTCTGACATAGTTATCACTTTGCTTCGTTACAGATAAATCAAATGTATCCGATTGAAGATCATAACGATAGAAATCAAGCCCTAAGATCGCTTTATTCCCTAATGTAAAAATTGCTTTATCAAATACGTATTTAGGATTAAAACCCAGAGTATTGATAGCAGACTTAACAATAGGATTATAACCTCCGTTCGCGCCGATGAAATTGGTAAATGTCCTTCGCTTGCGGTAAGATGTATCGAACGAAAACTTACCGAAATCACCTGTTTCTTGATCAAGCCCTGCTACAAAATTATAATCAATATCTTTGGCATGGTCATCTCCATAAGCAGAGTACCTGCGATTAAATTTAGCTAAATTCGCGCTAGAAAGAGCTCCGGGAAGGCCATAATTAGACTTATTATAAGCTTGGCTGAAACGTAATAAGGTTCCGGTCGAATCTATTTTGTAATCAAACCTGGATGAAAAATCAGCTCCATTAAGATAAGAATTATTTCTATAGCCCCGCGTGCTTTCTCTTCCGTAGGTGACAAAATAATTAAACCGCTCCAAAGTACCTCCCAAATTGATATTTTGTTTATTCATATCATAGCTACCATATTCAACAGAAAGCTCTGTAGCTAAAGGCTTGCTTCCTCCACGCTTAGTAATAATATTAATAACTCCTCCCACAGCATTATCTCCATACAGAACAGCCCCAAACCCCCCCCTTAAAACCTCAATCCTTTCAATTTGATCTATGGGTATCTGAGTCCAATCCGTACCGGATAAATCAATCTCATTTACACGCCTGCCATTTATTAAAACAAGGACGTTCAGCCCAGCTTGTTCTCCAAACCCTCTAATATCAACCGTTGCTTTAGAGCCATTTCCAGACCAATCCCTGACTACTATACCTGGTAATTCCGACAAAAGGCCGACGGTAGTAGAGACTCCTGACTTGGATATTTCAGCCGCATCAACCACAGAAACACTAGCAGGGGTATTTGCTAAGCTCTCATCGTAACGATAAGGAGTAACAACGATTTTTTCCAAATCAACTTCGCCAGAATAAACAAAACCAAAAACGGATAGAACTATCACCGATAAAACAAAAAATTGCGCCCCTAATTTGAACTTACCCATCTTTTCTCCATTTCCGGACGTTAAAAACAAAAAACCCTTAACGCAAACCATTTGCATTAAGGGTATCCCTGTTTCCCTTCTAGCCTTGTCCGCGGGCCAGAAATATTTGTGGACTTAAATTTACGGCTAGGTTTTCTGACTTCCCCGCCTTTTGGCTACCTTCCCACCCCATACTTAATTTGCTAAATATGGAGCAGTGGTCAATCATACCAAAAGGGTTCCCTCTTAATTAAAAAAGGGCGGAGTTTACAGCAGCGGGACTGTGGTTGATTTTCACAACCTTCCCTAATTCCATAAATTAAGCTCCTTAAACTTGAACCTAAGAAGCTCTGTGACGAAATACTCGAGCCTCGCCAGAGGCGATGGCTTAAGCATAAAACTCTATGACAAAAGAACTTTTGCTAACTTTGTCTCTCTAACTAAACGCGCGACTAATTCATAGGCAGAGAAAAATAAAACTGAATAGATTAAAGTTGAAACCGTAAAATCACGTAAAAAAGGCAGCGCCATAGCATAACAATTAACTAAACCTTTTAAGTTATGTGGATACCAACCCATGGCCCAAACACCAAAGTTTGAAACAATAAAAAATACAAACGAAGCGGCTAGCGATGTTCCGAAAATGCGCATAGCGCTCTTGTTCTTGCGAATAAATATTCCGATAAGTGATGCCAAAACAAAACCACCCCAAGTAAATATAACTACATTATGCATTCCGATAAAAACATCGCTTATAGCCATAAGCGCTAAAGGAACAATAATCACATATTTTCTTTTCAGATACGCACCGGAAAAAAGCGCAATCGCTGCGACAGGCGTGAAATTTGCCGCATGCGGCATAAATCTCAATAATATACCTACTAATATCAAACTTATCGCTAACATATTAATCCTCCCTATTTTGTCTAATGTTAATACAACACCGGCTTGGTGTCAAGATAATTTTAGAAAATAACTTACTTAGCTTTTACGTTTTCGCTTCCGGCGCTGAAAACTTTCGCCGTCTGCTTCGGTTTACGGCTCGTTTTCGGCCGACCATACAAGGCGTCGGCCTTCACTCGCCGTAAGCCCTCACAGACAAGTATTTAATAGCTGTGCCGAAAGTTTTCTAATGCGCCTTCAGCAAAAACGTAAAAGCTTATAAATACTTAAATGTCCCTGTCGTGATTTCGAGCGAATGTCGATTTTAGCCAATGGAGCTTGAGCATTGAGGGAACCCAGCACTTATTTTGGAACAAAATAAGTGCTGGGCGGCAAAACTATCTGAGCGCCGAGGTTAGAGACCGAGGCGCGAGTTGTTTGCCGCCGAAATGCGAAAGATCATTGGCGTAAAAAAAATCGACTCTGAGCGAGAAACACGACAGGGAGATTTAAGATAATCGCTAAAACTCTATCCCTCTACGCGCTTTGACGCCTTTACTATAATAATGCTTCTTCTCTTTAATCTCGCTAACCAAATCCGCCAGCTTTAAAATTTCCGGGCAGGCATAACGCCCGGTAAGGACTATCTCAATATTTTTTGGCGCGGCTTTTAAAATAGCCATAACTTCCCCTAAATTAACCAACTTAAACTTTATGGCAATATTGATTTCGTCGAGAATAAGCAAACGGAATTTCCCGCTCAATATTACCTTCTTAACCTTTTCAAGGCCGTTACAAGCTAATTTTACATCTTCTTTACCCGGGTTTGTACCGATAAAACAACTCCTGCCAAACTGCTCTATCTTTATATTCTTAAACTTTTTAAGCGCGGCTAATTCACTATAGGCTTGTCCTTTGGCAAACTGCCCGATATAAACATTAAACCCGGCTCCGGCAGCGCGAATTGCAAGGCCTAATGCCGCGGTAGTCTTCCCTTTACCATTACCAGTATAGGCCTGAATCAATTAACCACCGCCTTCCAACTAAGCACACCTAAAGAACTTAACAATGAAACAATAATTCCAGATATAATTACACCCAAAACAATAGCTAAAAATGCATATCTAAATTTAATCTTAAATAAAGAAGCGGCAACTACACCACTCCAAGCTCCGGTTATTGGAAGAGGGATAGCCACAAATATCACTAAACCCAAAGCCTCATATTTTTGTATGGCTTCCGAGTTCTTTTTAGTGCGCTTGAATACCCACTCAAAAAAACGTGACCAAACCTTAAATTTTCTTAAAAATGATGAGATCGGCTTAAAAAGGAAAAGAGCCGGAGCTACAAAAATAATATTTCCTAAAACTGCCCAAAAAAACGCTTTTAAAACAGGCATGCCAAAATATAACCCCAAAGGTATCGCTCCTCTAAGCTCTGATACAGGCAGTGCGCCGACGACCATTACTACAAATTCCTGCGGCAATCCCTTTAACCAGCTTATTACGATATTTAACATAATTAATTCTTAAATATAAGCTTAATAAACCTTAACGTATCTACAAAAGGGTTGATCTGGCTCTTCTCCCGGCCATATATGCTTCTGATAGGTATGGATTTTATTTTGAATCCCAAGCGAGAAGCTTTAATCAGTAACTCGGATTCAGCGTCAAACTTAGAGGTATTTAATTTAACATTTTTAAAAACCTCTTTTTTGATTAACCTGAAACCACATTGCGTATCCGGAATTACCTGCTTGCTTATATTTGATATAAGCCAAGACATAAATTTATTAGTAAGGACGCGTAAATATGGCATCTTCTCAACATTAAACATGCGGTTACCTAAAATTATATGGGTATTCGGATCATTAGCCTGTTCAATAAAAAAAGGCAGATCCTCCGCTAAATGCTGGCCATCCGCGTCCATTGTAATAACAGCATCAAAATTATTTTCCAGGGCGTATTTAAACCCTTTCACCAGAGACGCACCCTTACCCTGATTATTAAGGTTAAGCATAGCCTGAACTCCTGCGTCTTTGGCTATACTAAAAGTATTGTCCGTTGAACCGTCATCAATAACCAATACTTCCAATTGATATTTCTTAATATCCTGGATGAGCTTCAAAATATTTGCAGATTCATTATAAGCAGGAATCAGAACACAGGCTTTCATGGTTCGACACCTCTCAATCGCTCACCATGACCCTGAGTAAACGTAGTGCATCGAAGGGTCATTCTTTCCAGAACCTCCTGAACATATACCATTGATCCGGATAAGAACGAATATATTTTTCAAATGTAGATTTGTATTGCGATATTATATTATCCAGATCTCTTTTCCGGTCACCGCTCACCCTACACTGCAAAGGCTTCTCAAAAACCAAGCTGAAACTATCATCCTCGTTCCTTAGCATAAAACCGGGAATTATTACTGCTCCGGTATGCAAAGAAAAAACTGCCGGCCCTTCAGGAAAAAGAGATGGTTTACCGAAAAAATCCATTACCTTGCCACCCCCGGTAAAATCCCTGTCTCCAACCAATGCTAGTACCTGATTATTCCGTAATGCTTTAATACACCCCTTAACAGCATCTCCCAAAAGAAAAACTTTCAACCCCTTGCTCTCCCTCTGCTTAGTAAAAAAATCAGTTACTACTTTAGACTTATGCGGCAAGGCGACGGTTGATAAATTATCACCGGTCATAGATACAACAACTCCACCCAGTTCCCAATTGCCCAAATGCGCGGTTACAATAATAACCCCTTTACCCAACTTGAGCCCTTCATTTATATAATTTCTATTCAGAATCCTTATATTCTTATTTATATAATCTATATTCAATTTTTTGAAACGAAAAAAATCAATTAAATATTTGGCAAAATTATGAAAAACCCGCAAGCGAATGGCAGAAATCTCTGCGTCATTTTTTTCCGGAAATATAGTCTTTAGATTCTCGGTAATTATTCTACGGTCTTTGAAAGCAAGCGCATACCGCAAATTTGATAAAAAAATCGCTACCGCATAACCTGCCCTTAAGGGCAGGTTTAAAGAAAGCATTTCGCCAATCCTATAAAAAATATAATTAATCATAAATTTGCTGCCTTAAAATTGAGTACCTTAGGTTTATTTTAACGAAATTTGAACTCCTTAGCCCTTGATCTAGTGAAATCCTTGTTACTATGGCAATAAGGAACTGGCCGAACGAAAGTGAGGCCAAGTATAAACTTTGCTATATCCAAACTTGAATTAGGCTTACTTATACGCTTGGCAGCATCGCTAAGGCACTTTAATTTATGCGGATTGTTAATCAGCTCATCGATAACTAGATTTATCTTCTTCGCTCTGTCAAGCTTAATAGCTGCGCCCTTTTCAACAAGATACTTTGTATTATTCGCTTCCTGCCCGGGTAAAGGCTTAATAATAATCATCGGCTTGCCTTTAGCGAGAACCTCGGCAGTAGTTACCCCGCCGGGTTTACTGACTACAATATCTGCCAGATGCATAAGCTCGTTAATCTGCTGTGCGTATCCGAAAAGTAATATTTTATTTTTATATTTTTTTATTTTTCTTTTCAATGATTTATAAAGTTTCCTATTGGTTCCTGTAACGACAATCTCCTGGATACCGGCCTTAGTTTTTTCAAGTGTCCTAACTATAGTTTTTATCGGCCCTAACCCTTGCCCTCCTCCCATAATTAATACAACGGGAAGATCTGAATTAAGTTTATATTTATTCCGGAGGTTTTCCTTGTCTAATGGCTCACTAAATTTAGGGTCAAAAGGTATTCCCAGTGATTTAACCTTATTTTTAGAAACACCCTTATTGATTAATTTAACTCCAACATCTTCCGAAGGAGCTATAAAATAATCAACGCTATCATAAATCCAATAAGAATGAGGGACATAATCCGTTAATACTGCCACTAAGGGCAGATTGGAACCGTAGGTATCTTTATAATCGGCAACCATTCCGCAAGGAAAGGCTTGGGTGCAAATAACCATATCCGGATTAAATTTATCAAAAAGTTTCTTTAGTTTAGGGGAATTGGCTTGGTGAATTTTCTTCTTAGTTTGCTCTACTCTCCTGGCTATTCTGGGATTATCATAAAGATAGTCCCAGATTCCAGGGGCCATCTTAATAATCCCCATATAAATACTATTAGTAACTTTTTCCGCAACCGGATTAGTATAATTAAAAGCGTTAATATTTAATATTTCGGCATTAGGCTCTAATATGCGTATGGCTTTCTCGATAGCCAAAGCGGCATTGCGGTGGCCGGAGACTTCCGATATATACATTAAGATTATACGTTTAGGCGACATGGCGAGATTATAAGACCCCTTCGTTGCACAATTCCATAAATGCTCCGGTTACTAAGGGGCTGAACTGCAGATTGGTAAGTTTATTTATTTCTTTTATCGCTTTATCTCTAAACATAGCCGGACGATAAGGCCGATCCGATGTCATCGCGTCAAAAGAATCGGCTACGGATATTATTGAAGCGATTAAGGGGATCTCTTCTCCCTTTAAACCATCAGGATAGCCCCTTCCATCGGGCCTCTCATGATGGTGTTTCACGCCGACAAGAGAACCCTCTAACTCCTTAATCGGTTTAATTATTGTAGCGCCTATCAGAGGATGCTCTTCCATCCTGTTTCTTTCTCCGACAGTGAGCACAGTCCGTTTATTAAGTATATGTTCCGGGACTCCGATTTTGCCTACGTCATGCAATAAGCTGGCGATATGCAGACTCTCTAAGAATTTCTCGTTAATTATCTTTCTATGTTTCTTGGCCATCCTTTTAGCGATTTGTAAACTAAAATTGGTAACTCTGGTAGTATGGCCATGGGTATAATTATCCTTGGCTTCAATAGCCGCCACAAGAGCAATGGTAGTGCGCATAAAAAGCTGGTGCTTCTTATCAAGCTCAGACTCTAAATCCTTAAAGAGCTGGGCATTTCTTATAGCCATGGATATAT
>JBAZGV010000019.1:0-8854 GCA_041652675.1 Candidatus Omnitrophota bacterium | reverse complement strand
TTTGGCAAGCCTGAGGCTTTACGCCGCCAAAAGGGCAGGACTACATTTCATGGCCATGAGAGAGTGGGTTTAAGGATTGCTGAAGATATTGTCAAAAGATTAAAGCTCTCAAATGATGAGATGCATTCTTTGCATAAGATTGTCCTCTGGCATCTTCGCCCGGGGTATCTCGCTGATACCGATAACCCTACCCCGAGGGCAAAATTCCGGTATTTTCGCGACGCCGGGACCGAGGCTTTAAGTATACTTTTATTATCCTTAGCTGACCAGCGCTCAACCAAAGGGCCGCTCACTACTTTTAACGCGCGTAAACAGCATGAGAAAGTGGTGGCAAAGTTAATAAAAGAATATTTAAAGAAAGGCAAAGAAAAAATCCAAGAACGTTTCCTTGACGGTAATGAGATAATGAAAGAATTTAGATTGAAACCTTCTCCGTTAATCGGCAGGATTCTCTCTGAGATAGAGGAACTGCAGGCGATCGGAAAGATAAGAAATAGAAAAGAAGCGTTTAAAGCCGCGGCTAAATTACTGAAGCATCAGCAAAAATGAAAAAAACAATAATTATTATTTCAATTGCCGTTATTATTTTATCCGCCTCCGGGCTGGCTTACCTGAATAACGTTTTGCTTCCTAGGAAAGTTAAGGGATTGATTGTTAAGGCGATTGAGAATCAAACCCAGAAGAAAGTTACCCTCGGTTCTTTAAGGATAAATATATTCAAGGGGTTGGTTTTTAAGGACCTTAATATCTACGATAAGGACGCGGAAATTATAAAAGTAAAAGAGGCTTATTGCGTGTTCTGGGTTTGGGGGCTTATCCAGAAAAAAGTGGTTATACCCAGTATCAATTTAGATTCAGCTCAAATATTTTTGGAGAAACGTAAAGATAATTCTTTTAATCTGACGGATTTATTTTCTTCTCAACAAAAGGATAATTCTAAAAAACCTGCCGTTACCCAGCCCTCGGGAGTAACTGACAAGGGGGCTAAACCATCAGCGGGATTTAAGATTGAAATTTATAGGATAAATATCTTTAACTCTATGATTAACTTCAGGGATAACAGCCTTAATACGGTATTCAGCCAGGATTTAAACGATGTCAATGTTAACATTCATTTATCATTGCCAGCTTCATTAAGATTTAAGGCTTCCGCTCAAATCCCGGGGGGGGAAAAATCTAAATCCAGTATTGCCTTAGCAGGTGAATTCAGAATACTGCAAGAAGAATTAAACGCGAATATATCCATAAACAGCCTCTCGCCTGATAAATTTGCGGCCTATTATCAATCTTCAGGCATAGGAATAAAGAACGGCTTGATTGATGCGACGGTTTCCTTAGTATTGAAGGATAATGCTATGAATCTCAATTGCCAACTTAAATCTTCCGGCCTTAGCCTGACAAAAGATAAGATGTTATTTAATATCAACTCGCAGATTAATGCCGCTATAAGATACGTATTAAATGAAAAAAATATTTTATATTCCGGAAAAGCCATTTTTACAGATTCATCTATTTCCGGGTTAGATTTAGTAGGGGCAGCTAACGGATTAAGCGGCGTCGTTAATTTCGATAATAATGGCCTTTCTTCGGATAATATCCAGGCTAATATCTGGAATTTCCCGGTAAGGGCTAGATTAAAATTGAGTAATTTTAGTAATCCTATTTTAGATGTTGATTTGATCTCCAATCTTGATTTAACTAAAGCTCAGGATTTATTGAAGAATAAATTTAATTTTATATTACCCGCAAAGTTAAGCGGGAATGCCCTTATTTTATTGAATATTTCCACAAATAAATTAAAAAAGGGGATTTTCGATTTGAGCGGTTATTTAGATATTGTGAATGCCATTATAAAGTTAGATCAAATTAATGACCCGATTCAGGAAGTTAGCGGCCGCCTGGATTTTACTTCCGATCAGCTGCAGGCAAAAGAGGTTAATTTTAAGTACCAGGGCCTACCTTATAAATTATCTTTGTTGATTAATAATTTTAAGTCTCCGGTTGTTGGTTTGGATCTTACTTCTGAAGACTTAGCAGTCAAAACTAACTTTACCGTGGATAAGGCCAAGGCTAATATATCGGTTTTCTCCGGGAAGTACTTGAATTCGGATTTTAACCTTACGGGTAATCTGGATACTTCGAGCTCTGATGCCGATATTTCAGGGGTATTAAATATAAAACTGCGGGATTTAAAGAAGCCGTTAGTTAAGTTTAAAGGACTGATGGATAGGATTTCGCCAGAAGGTGATTTGCAGGTTAAATTTACTTTGAGCGGTGCGATTAAAGATATCAAAAATTGTGCGATAGAGTCTCAGATCTCAAGCCCGCAAATATCTCTTTATGGGTTAAAAGGTGGTGGGTTTTACTGTGGTTATAGTCAGCAGTCCGGGATTATGGATGTTCCGTTTTTAAATCTCTCTTTTTATGGCGGCACGGTTAACGCTTCAGCCAAAGCAAACCTAAAATCCGATGATTTGCCATATTCGGTTAATTTATCAATGCAGGGGGTACGGCTTGAGGAGCTGAAATCAGATATCGGAGCTAAGGATAAAGATATATCAGGGACTATGCAGGGGGAGGTTAAGGCCGATGGGCTTTATAAAGATTTATCCAAACTTACCGGCACCGGTAAGTTGTCAATCACTAAAGGAAAATTATGGGAGTTGAATATCTTTAAAGGATTGGGCAAGGTATTATTTACTAAAGATTTCGCCCAGATGGTTTTTTATGAAGGTTCATGCAGCTTTATTATACAGGATAGTTTCATTTTAACAAAAGATCTCATGCTTAAAAGCAATATGGCTTGTTTATCCGGATTAGTCAAATTAGGGTTTAATAGCTCCATAGATGCTTCTCTCAATATTGATATTATTGATAATCTTATCCCTTTAGATGGTACGTTTAAAGAAATTACTACCGCGGTTATCGGTAACGCCGATAAATTTGCAACCATAAATATTACCGGGACCCTTAGCGATCCTAAATATAAGATTAAGCCTGCAATAGATAATATTATTAAGGGTTTCGCCAACATGATTAATAAAAACATTTTTAAAAAGTAATGAAAAACATATTTAAGTTTGGTTGTTGCCAGCTTCTTTTGCTTATTATAGTCTCCCAATCTTTCGCGGATACGATTAAGCTTAAGAATGGCCGTAGCATTGAAGGGATTATCAAGGAAGAGGGCGGGGAGAGCCTCGAGCTTGAAGTTAGTTCCGGATTGGTTAAATTCTCAAAAAATGAGATATCGGATATTTCAAGGTCATCCAACGCAGATTTAGTGTCTTTACGCAGCCGTTGGCAGAAAAATAAGTTTGAGCTCGATAATAGGTTAGCAGAGCAAAGGGCCTATGAAGAGAATAAGCCGCGTAAGGCAGTTTTTTCGCATGATGCCAGGGGCATAGCTATTAAGGTTATTTTAAATAATAAAGTTGAAGCCGAGATGATTTTAGATACCGGAGCGTCGTTAGTTTTAATAACAAGAGGCACAGCCAAAAAGCTGGGGATTAACTTAGATAAGCTTAAGCCGGATATGAAGGTTTTGGTAGCTGATGGCAGGCCTGTTGATGCCGCGCGAATTACTTTGAGTAATGTTAAGGTTGAGAATTTTGAAGTTATAAATGTTGCTGCTTCAGTTTTGATGGAAGAGAAAAGCGATCTTGGTTTTGCAGACGGGTTGTTGGGGATGTCCTTTCTAAAGCATTTTAATTTTAAGATTGATCAAAAAGAGAAGAAGCTTATTCTCGAGAAATATTAGGGAGGCTGCTTAATGAAGAGCTATACCGAATACCTCTGGTTTAATACCAAAAACAGGCAGGAGTTTTTAAACATAACTGCTCAAGTAGAGAGCGCGATTAAAAAAAGTATGATCAAAGAAGGATTATGCTTAGTTAATGCTATGCATATTACTTCCAGCGTTTTTATTAATGACGATGAATCAGGTTTGCACCAGGATTTTGCTGCTTGGGTAGAAAAGTTAGCGCCTTACGGTAATGATAAGTATCAACATAATCTTACCGGGGAAGATAATGCCGACGCGCATCTAAAGAGGACGATTATGGGCAGGGAGGTGGTGGCGGCAATCACTCGAGGAAAGTTGGATTTTGGGCCGTGGGAGCAGGTATTTTACGGTGAATTTGACGGACAGCGTAAGAAGAGAGTTTTAATTAAAATAATCGGCGAGTAATATGTTTCTATCTGAGAAAATGACTCTGACAAGCTTCGAGCGAATGGAGCTTTTAGGCAATGGAGCTTGAGCATTGAGGGAATCCGCCACCATCATTGGCGGACGGCAAAACTGTTTGAGCGCCGAGGCAGAAGCCGAGGCGCGAGTTGTTTTGCCGCCGAAATGCGAAAGAACATTGGCGTGAAGAAAGCGACTTGAGCGAGAAGCTTGACAGAGGAATTTAAGATATACGCTAATTACATGATGGGAGATAATTATGAAAATAAAAAATACCGAGGTTAAGATTTTTTTGGGAGATATTACGGATTTTAAGGCGGATGCGATTGTAAATGCCGCTAATAATAAAGGGGTTATGGGCGGAGGGGTTGCCGCAACGATAAAGAAAAAAGGCGGTAAGATTATCGAAGATGAGGCGGTAAAAAAGTGCCCCATTGAAATTGGCGAAGCAATTTTTACTTCCGCAGGTAGTTTAAAGGCAAAATATGTTATCCATGCCGTGACTATGGGCCTTGATTATAAGACCGATGAAGTAAAAATCCGTAATTCCTGCAGGAATTCTTTGAAGGTTGCCGATGAGTTAGGCGTAGGTTCAATTATTTTTCCGGCGTTAGGCTGCGGCACCGGCGGATTTCCGTTATTAGCTTCCGCTAAAATTATGGCGCAGGAGTTATGGCGGTATTTGAGAGAAGAGGATTCAAAAATAAAAGAGGTTGTATTCTGCCTTTATAATCAAGAAGCGTATGAAGTTTTCAATAACGGCGTTATAAAATACCTCGAGCACATTCTTTATAAATTACAGAATGGCCCTTTTACTACGGTTGACGCGATTATAGAGTTGGCCGGAGGCATAGTGATTATTCAAAGAAGCAATCCGCCGTTTGGCTGGGCGCTTCCCGGAGGGTTCGTGGATTACGGGGAGAGCTTAGAAGAAGCGGTAAGAAGAGAAGCGAAAGAGGAGACTAATTTAGATTTGACCGAGATTAAACAGCTGCATACTTATTCCGATCCTAAGCGCGATCCGCGTTTCCACACTATTGGCACGGTATTTATTGCAAAAGCAGAAGGAACGCCAAAAGCAGGGGATGATGCCGCGGGCCTAAAGGTTGTAAGTTTAAAGGATTTAAAGAAATACGATTTTGCTTTTGATCACAAGAAGATCCTTGAGGATTACCTTAACCTTCTCTAAGCTGTTTTTCCGCGTCAACTACGTCGCGGTTGATCACCCGGATAGTTTCTTTTATTTTATCTTTTAAGAGGTAAGAGGTTACTTTTGCCTCGGAGATTTCCCGCAATACCTGCACGCTCATCCTGAAATAACGCACTACTTCACCTTCATCAGTATCGCTAAACCTTAGAATTTTATCAAATGTTGTCCCGCGCAGCCAAGCTTCCATAGCCATACTCATGTGGAAGTAAGGTATTTTGCTGAAAGGATAAATACGAAATCTTTGCTCTTTGTGTTTAATTTTATCATATACTTCTTCACATATTTTTTTAATTTTGCGCGTTGAGTTTGGTAGGCTTGAAGGTATGCGCTGATTTTTACGCGGTTCAAAGACAACTGCCGCGGCTACAATTCCTAATCCGAATTCATCAAGCTGCTCCAGGATTTGCTGGTCATAGAGTTCGCTCAATATTAGTTCATAGCCATAAGTAGTTTTGGCAAAGAGGCCTTTTTGAGTCAGGCCACCTCCGTCAATATGCCCCCAATCTTTGAGCAGTTTTAATTTCGCCTCAATTAATCTTAAGGCTTCTTTTTGTTCGTTTTTGTGCGACTGGAAATAATGCAGTGATAAAGGATATACCTTAAAGAGTTCGTCTTTATATTTTCCGTAAAGATTAAGGATCGTAGCATAAGATGTATTTAGCTGGCTTTTTACTTCTTCAGGCGGGCCGTAAATAATGCGCTTCGCTTCATCGATCCTTATCCTCTGAAGGTTTATGCGGGAATAAACAAAGCCCTCTGTATCTATGCCGCGCCTGCCCGCGCGCCCGGCCATCTGATAAAAGTCCCGGGTTTTTAAATTACGCACATAGCGGCCGTAAAATTTACGCAGCCCGTCGAAAATAACCGAGCGGCTGGGCATATTTATCCCTAAGGCGAATGTTTCAGTGGTGAATATAACCTTGATAAGCTTGCTGGTGAATAGCCTCTCGATTACTTCTTTTAAAGTAGGAAGCATCCCGGCGTGGTGATAGGCAATGCCTTGCTGCACAAGTTGGTATAAATCTTGCGCGGTGCGGTCGGTTTTTAGATTAAAGTGTTCACAGAGGGAGGCGTAGAGCTCGGTGATTTTTATTTTTTCATCTTTGTTTAAAAAGTTTGTGCTGGCCAGTTCCGAGGCCAATTCTTCGGCGCGCCTTCTGCCAAAGACAAAATATATACAGGGCAGCCCCTCCTGATTACGCAGGTAATTTATAAGCCCGAATAATTTACCGGGTTTACTGAATTTAGCCCTTCTAAGAAGGTCTATTTTATCCACTACTTCATTTCCTGCCTGAAAGAAAAAGTGTAGGGGGACCGGGCGCTTTTCTTCAATTACGGTTTTAACCGGTTTATTGTGCACCGACTCAATCCAAGAGGCGAATTGTTTAATGTTAGGTATGGTCGCGGACAGCCCTAATATATTCATATGTTTAGGCAGGAAGATAAGCGATTCTTCCCAGACTGTCCCGCGTTCGGGGTTGTCGATATAATGAATCTCGTCAAATATTACCCAAGAGTATCTTTTTAGGCTCTCCGGTTCGTCGAGGATCTTATTACGGAATATTTCCGTGGTCATTATGAGGACCGGGGCAAAAGGATTTAAGGATACATCGCCGGTTAATATGCCGATATTGTCTTTAAAACTTCCCTGGAAGTCGCGGAATTTCTGGTTGGATAAGGCTTTAATCGGTGCAGTGTAGATTACTCCTATTTTTTTCTCCAAAGAAGTGCTGATTACGTGTTCAGCAATCGCGGTTTTACCCGCGCCTGTAGGGGCGGAGACTATAACCGAATACCCTTGGTTAATATGATCAATGGCTTCTTGTTGGAATTTATCGTAAATCATAAATGTATTATAGTCTAAAATCATTGATTTATCTAATAAAAATAGTAAAATGAATCAAATGGAAGGATGTGAATGTCATCCTGAGGCGCCCATTCGCTTTGCTCAGGGTAGGCTCCGCGCCGAAGGATCTAAGTTAAGATTCTTCGCCCCTTCGGGGCTCAGAATGACAATGGTGGGAGGAATAAGATGAAAAGATTTAAATTTGCTTTATTTTCTATATTAGGTATTTTAGTTTTCAGTGTTTATCTTTATGCCGGAGACCTTGATCCAGTATTTCATTCAAAAGAAGAAGTGAGTTTTAATTTCCCCGTTGGTAAATCTTACGACTATGCGAATATTGTAGTTAAAAGAGTGGTGGATGGGGATACGCTTGTTTTGGCTAACGGGGAGAGGGTGCGTTTAATCGGAATTGATACTCCCGAGATTCACGAATCCGCAAAGCTCCACCGCGATTCTAAAAAAAGCAATCAAGATATTTCTACAATTAAAGAGTTAGGCCAGCGTTCTTATCAATTTACCAAGGATTTGGTTGAAGGCAAAGCGGTAAGTTTAGAGTTCGACGTAGAGAGGCAGGATAGGTATAAGAGGCTGCTCGCCTATGTTTATTTAAAAGACGGTAGATTTGTAAACGCGGAGATTGTAAGACAAGGATACGCTTCTTTAATGACTTACCCGCCGAATGTGAAATACGCGGATTTATTCTTAAAATTATTCCGGGAAGCGCGTGAAAATAAGCGCGGCCTCTGGAAAGATTAACTAAGAAACCGCTTTCTTTTACCCTCCCCTTTGGCATTGAATCCGCTTACCTATATAGTATATTTATAGTGATATACGGCTGCGAAACCGAAACCCTAAGGAAAGATAAAAAATGTCCCGTAAAATCACTAAAATATTATCCTTATTTCTCTGTTTTTGCTTAATTTTCGAGCAATCTGCTTTTGCCCAAAGCGCAGTTGCTTTGAATATCTCCAATCATCTTGCCTCTTTACACAGCACTCTAACCATAGACAAATTCCGGCCGTTGCACTTACGTTACCTGCAATTTAACCCTGCGCAAAATAACTTTAATCTACTCATAGACAAAGGTGATCAATTTAAGGGACTGTCCCCGAAGGGGACTGTCCCTGAACTAGAATCTACCACCAAAGACCTTCTCAAATACTTTTTCATCGGTCTCGCCCTGCCCAATGACAAGTTCTGGGTAAATTTACGCCCTGACTCACCTGATAACATCATTGACCCGCTTCTAGCACAGACTGACATCGGTAAGATTCTCCTTGAAGCAGATGTAGAGCTAAAGAAGGATACTGCCCTTGCCACTTCACCCCAAACCCCTGAAGGCAAGCTCTACTGGGATAAGCTCTATAAGAAAGCAGGAGAGCTCTTCTCCGCCGAAGGCGGATCCGCTTACGGCGGAGGCAACGTTACCATTCCAACTCTCACCCGTCCTTGGATCGTGCCGGATGAGATCATTATCCGAGAGACTCCCGGTGGTTCGACGCGGCCTTCGGCCTTGCTCACCACTGATGGCGCAGGGAGTAAAGAGCAGGCACCATCTGCCTACATCTACAAAGCAACCCTCAAGGTGATGCTGGAAGCGGACTACCTGCGTAAT
>JBAZGV010000018.1:0-8971 GCA_041652675.1 Candidatus Omnitrophota bacterium | reverse complement strand
TTCTTAAAAGATTTATCTTTAGGCATAATCCCTACTGTGCCGCAATAAACTAAAGGATTACCGGTAAAACCCTCATCGAATAATACCGCGCCGTTTACCGTAGGAATTCCCATCTTATTCCCATAATCCTGCACCCCGCTTACTACCCCTTTCATCACACGTTTAGGATGTAATACACCCGCGGGCAATTTGCTAAAAGGATAGTCCACAAGCCCAAAACAAAAAACATCAGTATTGAGAATAGGCTTAGCCCCCATGCCTGTCCCCATCGCGTCGCGGATAACCCCGCCGATACCGGTATTTGCCCCGCCGAATGGCTCCAGTGCCGAAGGATGGTTATGCGTCTCAACCTTGAAACAAACATTATATTTATCATCAAAACGTATCACTCCTGAATTATCTTTAAAAACCGACACGCACCAAGGCTTATTTAATTCTTTAGTAACTTTCATGATTGTAGACTTAAGGAGATTATCGATTAGTTTGGCTCTTGGCTTTGAACTATGAGCCATGAGCTTTTCAGAATATTTTATTTTACCGCGGAACGTTTTATGATAACAATGCTCTGACCATGTCTGGGCGATAGTTTCAAGCTCGCAATCAGTAGGATTGCGCTTTAATTTTTTAAAATAATTTTTAATCTCGCGCATCTCAAAGAGATTCAGGAATAATTGGCCTTTCTTGCTTATCTCCTGTAGTCTTTTATCCGAGGAATTTAGCAAATCAACATGCGTAAGGCTAAATTGATAACCGGATTCAGCTCTAAAACTATGTTCTTCAGATTTTACAATATGCTGGATAACTTTATTATAGAGAAGCTTATCGCAAATCGTCTTTAGCTGTTGGGGCGAGAGTTTACCGCAGAGTATATATTTTTTGGCAGTCCTTATTGAATCCACGCCGGATATTCCTAAATCTTTAATACCCTTTAGCGTTGATTCCTCAACCGGATCCATAACTCCGGGATTACAGGCGGCTTCAATAACAAATTCTTCTTTATTGGATTTTCTACCGGCGCGATTTATAAAATAATCCTGGCAGATTCTATCCGCAAGAAGCTCCCGGCAAATCCTAAGAGCATCTCCTCCTGGAATATTACCTTCAAGATTATATACCTGAATAAAGCGGATTTCCCGGACAGTGCTAATGCCTAAATCCAGAATGCCTTTCTTAACGCTTTCTCCAACAGCGTCAAAAATACCGGATTTATCCTGTATCTCGATTTTATAAAACATGGTTGCAAATAAGGAATATCAAGTTTGCGCGCGGGATCCCGCCTAATTATTTAAAAACCCGGGAAAAAATCACATTTACCTTACGCAGGTAATAGTTTAAATCAAATATTTTATCGAGCTCTTTTTCGTCGAGGCGTTTTAAGACTGCGCTATCCAGCATAAGGCTATTTTTGAAATTTATCCCCTCTTTCCAAGTACGCATAGCGGAGCGCTGCACAATATCATAAGCTTCAGTCCTAGGCATTCCGGATTCCATCAAGCCCAGAAGGACTCTCTGTGAAAATATCAACCCTTTGGTTCTAATTAGATTAGCCATCATATTCTCGGGATAAACATTCAGGCCTTCGATTACCTGAATAAACTTATTCAACATGTAATCTAAGGCTAAAGTTGAATCCGGTATAATTACCCGCTCAACAGATGAATGCGATATATCACGTTCATGCCATAAAGCGATATTCTCCATCGCAGCCAAAGCGTTACCGCGTAAAAGACGTGATAATCCGCAGATACGCTCGCAGATCACAGGATTCCGCTTATGCGGCATAGCAGACGAACCTTTTTGGCCCTTGCCAAACGGCTCTTCCGCTTCTAAAACCTCTGTACGCTGCAAATGCCTTATTTCAGTAGCAAATTTCTCTAAACTTGAGCCAATAATCGCAACCCTTGCCATAAATACAGCGTAAATATCCCGCTGGATTATCTGGGTAGAAATATTTGCCGGCTTAAGGCCAAGCTTCTTACAAATATAACTTTCCACTCTGGGATCAATATTAGCAAAAGTACCCACAGCCCCGGAAACTTTACCAACAGATACCTCTTCTTTTGCGAGTTTAAGCCGTTTAAGATTGCGCTGCATCTCATCATACCAGAGCGCAAGTTTTAGGCCAAACGTAGTCGGTTCAGCATGCACGCCATGGGTACGGCCAATACAAGCTGTATCCTTATAAAGCCTAGCTTTTTTAGCTAGTGCCTTAAGCAACCTATTGGTATCGTCGATTAAAATATCCGCGGCTGCTTTTAATTGTACCCCGAGCGTTGTATCCAAAATATCGGATGAAGTCAAGCCAAGATGCAGGTATTTAGCATCGCTACCTATATATTGTGCTACGTTGGTAACAAATGCCACTACGTCATGTTGTGTTTTCTCTTCAATCTTCTGAATTTGCTTGAGATTAAACTTGGCTTTTTTGCGGATTCTTTTTACTGCTTCAGGGGGTACTTTTTTAAGATTCGCTAATGCTTCTAAGGCGGATATCTCAATATCGAGCATGGTTTTAAACTTAAACTCTTCCTGCCAGATGCTCTTCATTTTAGGTAAGCTATAACGCTCAATCATTCATGCTCCATTCTCCCTGCAACAGGCAGGCTTTTATCCTGTAGAAAGTATATTATAGCAGAAATGGTGTTTTTCGCAATTGATTTTATAACGGGTAGGATATGAAAGAATTAACGCACGTCAATAAGGTCAAAGGTATAATCTGTTATTCCGGATGGCGAGACTAAAACCAGGCCTATCATCTTTGTCCCTTGATTCTTATATAAAGCCTTGAATTCGGGCTGCTTTGTATCCGGCTTAATATCACCGAGGTTCCCTGACCAGAGGTATTGGAGCTCGACATTAAAACATCCGCTTGAAGCCAGATAAACGGAAGATTTTATACTCGCCTCTTCACCCGGCTTAGGATTATAAATACTCGATCTTAAATCAACCTTACTCATATCAAAATCTGCTGATGCTTTCTTCAAAGAAACATCCATAAAAACCTTCAAATTATGCTCCATAGCTGCGCCTTCTTCTGATTCTTTTAGCCGATCCTTTGCCATCGCTAAAGTATCCGTAAGATTTCCTTCAGATTTCTCAATTAACTTCTTATAATATCCTTTAGCAGTCGTCAGGTCTCCTTCCCATTGCTTAAATAAGCCTAATTGATATAAACTTGCCAAAGAATACGGGATAATTGATTCCTTATCAACCAGCTTATCAAAATATTCCCTGCCTGCCTTGAGATCACTTAATGCGTAAGTAAAAATAATTCCTGCTTTGTAAGTTAACTCATCCGCGTACTTACTCTCGGGATACTTCTGCAATAATAACAAGTATACATCCTTAGCCCGGAGGTATTCTTTATCTTTTTCTAAATTAAAGCCGCGCAAATAGATTAGCTCCTGATCAAAAACATCCGTCCCACCCGCGTTCTCTATCATCTTAAAGATACTTTCAGCGTAAGCCAGGTCGTTAGAGCCTGAATCTTTATAAGCGAATGCCGCAGCTATACTTTTTAATTCTATGATAAATTTCTCTTTTGGCATTTTATTGCTTATTTTCTCAATATAGATATCATAAATATTTTCAGCCAGCTCCAAATTATTGTTTTTGTAAAAACCATCCGCCACTTCTTTCAGCGCCTCATTTTTAATATCCGAAAGGGCTAATCCCTTAGCATAAATCTTATATAATTCCTTAGCTTTTGATTTCTCGCCATAAACTAAAAGCTTATCCGCGGCTTCTTTTATAGGGATTATATTCTTGCTTAGTTTAGCGTAATCTAAAACAGAGCTCATTAAATCCGAGAGCGCATCCTCGGTAAAAGTATCCTGCTGATCTTTATGAAAACAATACAGGAGCAAACGTGAATAAACTCGTAACGGGTCATCTTTTGCGGCTGATAGAGAGACTTTCCCTGCTTTACCGGTAATTTCATTCCGGTAATCATTTCCCTTGGAAAAGTATTCATCCCAACTATTTGCCTCTTCAAGATATTTAAGTTTTTGGTAACGGCTCAGTGCGGCGCGGTAATCTTCTTCCAATTCTTTTATATCTTTGGCATAGACGGAAGGGAAAAAACAAACAACTGCCAAGAAAATAATTAAAAACCTTCTCATTTCTTATTCCTTTTGATATTCAGGTTTGGTTTTTTCCAGAATTCACGAATAACGTAATATGCCTTACGCGGAACGCGCTTATTTACCCCCACACCAACAGAACCATTATCGCTCTTGGCATCACCGTTGGTGCGGGGGTTAATGCCTTGCTCTAAATCTTGGGATAAAGCCACAATACCGAACCACTCTTCATTCATATTTTTATTGCCATCTACTTTTATATCAAAATAATAGCTGCCATTAGACCAGTTTGATTCCGTATCGTGTAAAGCCCAGGCATCAGGATTGTCCTGATTGTGCTTCCACCATTCATCGGCCCACTCAAACATTGCCCCGCCTATGCAATTACCCGCCCCTTCTTTATTTCCAGCTAAGTTCTCATATATCTGGCGCCATTGGGATTCTAAGAAAAATGCCTGCATATTTTGGTCTTCTTTCTTTAAATAAGCGTCATAACAATCCGCGCCGAATTCCGAAATAAAAATTGGCTTATCGAATGTCGCTTTCAAGGATTTAAAAAGATTGCCGAATGTCTTGCCGCGATAAATTATGCAAGCCACTAAATCTACATCCGGAGCGTATTCTTTGGCAAATTCCAACCCCACAAGCTCACCATTGCCTAAAGCCACAGGATGATCATAATCAATTTGATGAATTTCACGCGCAATATCATTTACAAAAGTATAATAAACCTTGGCGCGCATTGCTTTCTGTTTCTGGGGATCTGGTTCCTGGTCGATCTCTTCGCTCGACCAGGGGTTAACATGCCCCAAACAGGAATAATTATTTTCATTGCCTAAAACCCACATCAAGATTCCCGGCTCATTTTTATAAAGCCTGACCATATCCAGGACTTCTTTTCTTATCCTCTCCTGAAAATTCTTATCGCCATAAAAAGGGCAGGGGTATTCCCAAAATCCGAGCCAACTTCCAAGTATAGTTCTAATGCCGTACTTTTCATATAAATCATGGATTACTTTTTTTACTTCATCACTATTATCGTGTACCTGATAAAGCCTTATGGTATTAACCCCCATCTCCTTCATCAGCCTTCCGTCTATTTCCCAAGGCTTATTAGGATCAGACCACCAGTCATATTCGTGATTTTGGCCGAGTGGGATAGGATTATAACAAACGCCTTTTATAATATAAGGCTTATTATTTACTCTTAACTGGTAATGCCCGTTTTTAAATTTCTTGATATGGACTTTAGGCGAAGGACGGCTGGACATTCCTAAAGCTAGGGCCAAAAGAAGAAATAGTAAAGCAGAAAAATAAAACTTTTTCATTCGTTTTTTAAATTATAAATCCGTAGGGGAGGTTTAAACCTCCCCTACGGCCCCGTTTAACGTAAAAAAATGTAATTATTCAAACTTAATCTCATCCAGATAGAAAATAGCGCCTTCAGGATTATTATCCACATTAGCAGACCAACAGAAACCACCGATGACATAAGACATATCTTTGCCTTTTAAGTCAATAGTGTATTTGGTCCACTCTTTATTTAAGATCACCGGGCCGATAACCGCGCTGTCAGAATCAGAGAACTCGCCCATTATCCCGCCGATCTTAAACTCTTCAATGCGTTCCCCGCCTTTTGTGCCCTTTGCCCAAAAGGTAAAACTATCCGCCTTGGATAAATCAAACCCAGCGTCGACATTACCCCAGTTATTCGCCGGGTTTTGCCAAATCATGCCTGCCCAGCCAGCGCCCTGCGTTAATTTGCCGCTGTAGGTTATCTTAATGCAGCTGTCGCCTAAGTAAGGATCTTCTTTTGATGAACCTTCATACTTTAAATCACCGTGATCACCCATCCAGCCTGATGGAATAAAGTGGTTTTTAATGGATGAACGATCAGAATAAATGTAGAAAGGCATCATCTCCTGTTTTTTACCTTCCGGCTTTATTTCCGGGTCTGCCTCAAACTTGATATCGTCGATGTAGAAGATTGCACCATCAGGATTTAAATCTGCAGTAGAAGTCCAGCCAAAACCGCCGTTAATATATGTCAGGTCTTTCCCGATGAGATTGACAGTGTACTGCTTCCAGGAATTGGTAAGCTCAACCGGCCCCATCTCAATGGCAGCTGAATCCGGATAGGTGCCCTTAATACCTCCAACCATAACTTTTTGTATTACCTCTCCCCCCTTTGCTCCACACGCCCAAAAGGTAAGCTTAGTCATTCCGGAAAGGTCAAAACCGCTATTTTTATTCCCCCAGTTATTTGCCGAACTCTGCCAGTAAACGCCTGCCCATCCCTGATTCTGGGATTTCTTGGCGCTATAGGTAAACTTCATACTAGTTGCCCCGGAATGGGGATTATCCGCTGAACGATCATCCATTTTGATGTCGTTGTAATCGCCTATCCAGCCGGAAGGGATAAAGTGATTATCCTTGGCGTTCTTATCAGTATAAACCACGAACTCTTTAGGCTTATCTTCGGCTAAACCTAAGGCCGGCATACTAAAACTTAACGCTAATAAAACTACTAACCATTTCTTCATTGCCACACCTCCCTTTTTATATACTGAAAATACTTTAACATTTTGATATTTCTTGAAGTTGCTATCTCTGCTGCCTCCCTTCTCCTCCTCGTTTATATCCACATCTTCTGATACGTATAATACGCTTTGCGTAAATGCCTTAAAAATGGGCTCTCTTTACCATTCCCCTGGCCGCATAATCCCAGCCATTCTTCATGCATATATCCATCCGGAAATGGGCCGGCCCAAAGGCCTTTAGTATCATGTATAGACGGTTCGTAAGCCTTCCACCACTCATCTAACCATTCAAATACTACTCCTCCTATGGAATTACCCGTGCCTGAATTAAAAGCCATATTATTGGCGATATCTTCCCAAGAGCCCTTATGATATGCTCCCTGAAGTTCCTCGGCCTCCGCCGGTGTTTTACCCTCGGCAAAAGCCGGACAGCCGTATTCAGTAATAAACGCCGGCTTAACCGCTTCCTCTGCAACGCTCCTCCAGAAACGGCCAAAACCATAATCTCCGCGGTAAGCATTGGCCCCAAAAATATCTATATCCGGGGTGTTTTTACCAAATTTATCCAAGTATAAAATATCGCCGCTGCATATAGCCACGGGATGATCGGAATCAATAGATTTAATTATTTTGGCTACTTCATTGGCAAATTTAAAAAATGCATCCGGCTCACTATCAGCATTACAGGCATAGCCGTAAACATTTTCGTTCCCTAAAAGCCAAAATAATATGTAGGGCTCATCTTTATACTCATTGACCATCTTGGTTACCGACTCAATCATATTCTTTTTATGCTCTTCGTTATTATAGTCGGTGCCGGGGTTCCACTGCGCGCCCGAGCCTAAGGCATACTTGCCTAGAAAATCGCCCATAATCACGCGTATCCCGTATCTATCATACATATCCCGCAAAACTTCCTTATTAATCTTTTGCGGATGATGATAAAGCCTGATCGTATTTACCCCCATCTCCCTCATTAACTGAAAATCTCCTATAGCGCTACCGGCATCTGTGTTTACAAAAGAATCGTACGGGCCGTCAGCTTTTCCGTTATTATTGAAATCATCTTCCATCCAGTTAGTTACTGTCCCTTCATCCGGGGATTGGCCCACTTTAGTAGGCGCATAAGTAATGCCTTTTATGATATAGGGCTTGCCATTAACCATAAGCTGCCAGTCGCCATTTTCGTACTGCACGGTGTGCACCTTTCCTGTGCCGGATCTTCTTTTGATTACAGGCCGGCAGGACGTGGTTTGGCCTCCTATGGCCAAAGCCACAGGCGGCTTTGACGGGGCCTTCGGCTTAGATTTGTCACCTACTTTTACTTTGACAAACTTTCCCGGATTAACTATTGCAGCATCATTGGAAACAATGTTGTCGTAACCATTTATTATCTTGATATCCGCGCCTTCAAACTTGTAACCTACCTGCGGGTTGTTCTTCAAGAGAAAATTAATCTTGGCAATCGCAGCCTGCCCTACGTACCAAGGAGTATTCCAATAGGTTTTACCGTAACTACCCGGAAAATGCACTACTATCGCGTAATAGCATTTAATAGCCTGCTTGATTAAGCCGGACTTCTCTAAAATAAGCGCGGTGTAAAACAATTTGATCCCCTGAGGTTCAGAACTGGTGGCCAATTTTAAAAATGCCGCTTCCAAATCCGGAGAACGCACAAAATCCCAGAGGTCGCCCTCAAGGCGCTTCTCTTCCAGCGCCTTTCTAAAAGCAGGGTCACGCTTTACTGAAGCTGAATTAGGATAGATACCTTCTCCTACTGCAGCAATTAAACCCTCCTGATCAGTAATTACATACTTATAATCCTTGGCCCCTACATTTTTAAATTCACCGTATTTTGCGTAATTGACAAAATCTTCTTTGCCGGGGTCATAAAGATTAACCTTTGTAACCAGCTGGCTGACTTTTTTCTTCTTCTCAATCTCAATTGAGCCAGTCTCCATCTTTTTAATGGTCTGCTCTGCCGCTAATTTTATTGACCAGAACCAGCCGCGCTGGTCCCATGCCTGGGCATAAGGGTATTTGTCAATGATCAATTGCAGAAGCTCTTTGGCCTTAAGAATTTTCTCCTGACGCAGGTAACTTTCTGCCTGGACAAAATAAGCTGTGGCCACGTCATTTAAGGCGGCAGCTGCCTCTATTTCCTCCTTGCTTTTCGGGAGATCCTTTAAGCCGGCCTGCTCCTTATCCGCCTTACCTTTATACAAATCAATCAGTTGCTGCGTATATTTAAAAGTCGCCTCAATATCACGCTCACCGTGCACTTTCCAGGCCTTATTAATAAGCTCTGCTGAAGCGGGATTGCCTTCTTCTGCATACAAACTGTAAGCC
>JBAZGV010000017.1:0-9310 GCA_041652675.1 Candidatus Omnitrophota bacterium | reverse complement strand
GATTTGTTGAAGAGGCCTGATTTTCTTGAGAGAGAGGCAGCGGCTTTAATCAAGAGGGCCTGCGATTTTGTGGATGAATTTTTAGGTAAATCAGCGGCAATGTTTGTAGAGCGGCCTTATGAGCGCTTGCCGGTTATACCCGGAATGACTATTGCTGATGCCTTAAGTTATCTGGGGTATTCTGGAGCCGCGGTGTTCTGCTTAAGGGTCAGGCATAACGGAACGCTATATCGCAGGCCCGATGAATGGAATAATATTCAGTTATTGACCGGAGATCTGATTGAGGTTATTTCTCCGCAGGACGCGGGCAGAACTGTTAATGCTATGGCGCACAGGCCAACTTCTCTTGCGGCTAATAGAGCTCTTGTAGTAGTTAAGGAGCCACATGGCCCAAAAGCCGCCTCCAGCTCTGCTTTGCCGGCGGAGGATGTAGGCGCAGTGGTGAGGACGGCCAGCAGCCCTGAGGGTATTTCTTCTCCGATAAGCGCTGTTGCATTAATTGAGCGTATAGTGCGTAGTTTGCTGAAAGAAGATAATCGTTCTAAGCCAACGCATCGGCCCGAAATAGTTATCCTACTTTTGCGTATGGTATACGCTATAGAGGCTGGGAAAAAAGATGATTTAACCACAGTAGCTGAAGATATGCCGCGCGTTTTAGCAGATGCCCACAGTAATATAGAGCTAATAAAAAGCGCATTGGCCAGGTTGAATGTTTTGCATGCAGAGGGTTATGATCCCGGCTTGTTTGAGGAAGGGATTGATTATGGTGGCTGCGCTCTTTTAGATGATTCTTGGACAGGAGGCCGCTATTATTTTAGAGATACAAGATCTGTTTTTCGGTTTAAAAATATAATAACCCCGCTTATCTTGATTGCTAAAAGCTTAATTATTCACTATGTGCCTGACGAGAGCCTTATTACCGGCGCTTTTGATTCTACATTAGATGAGAGCGTTGAAGATGTAAGTGATGAGCATCATTTTTCTCCGGATTGCCCCGCCTGCATAGAGGCGCTTGCCAAAAAGCTTAATTTAAGCGTTATCGAAAGAATATTATTCGTCTCTGTTTGTTTGGGTTCATTAGTATATGCTTTCAAATTATTAAGTACTTATCCTGCAGATATTCCTGGCCGCATGGATCCGGATGCAAGCTCTCCCGTATCAGATAGCCAACAAAACAACCGGCAGCCTTATATAGATAAAATTTGGGCTAGGTTATTAGAAGCCGGCAGCGATACCCTAAGGGCAGAGATGGCTGGTTTGTACACGGATATGTTGGATAGAGATTTTGGCGTAAGAATGGAAACTGTTTGGGACAGCCACGAAGGCGGACTTAGGGCCGCAATTGGCGGACAAAGCAGAGATATTCTTCTTGGGAATGGTTTTTTCCCTTATATTATTCTTCCCGGATTTTTGTTTAGTCATCCGCAGGAGTTAGTCCTGAATTTTTTTGACCGCGCTATAGCCACGCGGCCGTTATCTGCGATAAGCCTTTCAGCCAGGCATAGAGATAATCTTCTGGCAGGTAGCTCTGTGCAGTTTGGCGAACTTGAGAGAGTGTGGGAAGGAAAGGAACCGGTATATACTCCGCGTGTTAAAGGAATGTATTCTTTGCGCGAGGGAGAGGTTAGATGGTCACAGGATCCTTTTATTCGTAAAAAAGTCCAGGATGTAATTGACAGAATAATAGAAAGAGTCTTTAGTAGCGATTTCTCTAAAAAAGAATACCAGGAGGTAGTGCGGCATGCTTTGCGTTTTATGACTATTATTGTGATAAAAGGAAAAACATTAGTTTATTCTGACCCGGATTCTATGGTTGTGCGGCCTTTGCATAGCGGAAGAACCCGTCAGGTCTTGTATCTACCGGAAGGGGTTATAAGGAATTATTCTATAAATGTATTAGCCGAGTTGATTTTTGAGTCTATGCTTTGGTTATTTACTTATTATAATTCTGTCGAAACAGAAGATCCAAATGCCCTGCGCGCTAAGCTGGGTAAAATTGTAACTGATTTTACCGTGGTAGGAGGATTCTTAGGTTTGACGGAGAAAGAAGAAATTGCCCGGCAACTTCTCGATTCAATGCGTGACCACGTAGTTGAGCTAGCGCTTCAGGTAAGAGATGCAATAAGGGTGTATCAGGGATGCGATAGAGAATATATAGGAAAGATATTAGCCGGCCTTAAGCCCGGAGAAAGTAATACTGCCTCTATGTGTTTTCGCGAAGTTATGTCGGGGCTACAAACTCGTTTGGCAAGGAGTGCGTATTACTGCGCACTGTTGGGCGCTCGCAGAGCCAGGGACCATTGTTATAATCTTATTCATCAAGTTGTGCACAGAGTTCAGGAATGCGAGTTAGGCATAACTCCAGCTCAGCTACAGGCATATTTAGTGACATTTGATCTTAAAATCAACTGGCGTAAGAAATTTTTAGAAGAGATAAGGATTTTCTTAACCGGGGAAGGCTATCCGCGTCCTGTTGGGATCTCTGACGAACAGTTCACAAAAGAGCATGAAATGTTTATGTTGCATTATGCTGCCAGTTCTATTAATTATCTAAGGCGTGACTGCCTGGATACTTTCGCATATTGGCGTTGTATTGCTAAAGATCAACCTGAACTGCAGCAGATAGATAGGATAGAGAAAGAGACATTGCGTTTGTTTCAAGAGCTTGAGCAAAGAAAAGCCTCTTTATTTACGTCTTCTCCTGTCAGCCAAAAGACATTAAGAGTTTTGCAGTTTAGAGATTTAGAATTCGCTCGCCGGCAGGATGCAACTTCCAGCCCCATTGATAGTTCTGTTTTTGAGCTGGCGCGGCAGAAATTCTTTAAGTTCAATCCCGGTTATTTAGTTGATGCGCAAACGCAAAAAGAATTATTTGCCGCAGATAAATCGGTGACGGTATTAATTGGCCACGAACCGCTTTTAAGGTTAACGCATTTTGGCGATAGAAATGCGCATTACGCGGCGTTGTTTAATATGATTAGAAAAAGCGCGGTAGGAAATTCAGCGCTTGTGGCTGTGGCGCTTTATGGCTCGGAAAAAGGTGTGTATTTCGTGCGCCTGCTTTTTGGCCAGTGGGCCAATTTACAAGCTTTATTCGGTATAGGTTCGCCTGCCGAGAAAGCTATTGTGGGAGAAGGAATTATTTTTGACATAGAGTATGTGTTTGACAATACTCCGGATAACCAGCATATCGGGCTCAATATAATTAAATATCAGGATATGGTTACTACTGATGAGGCAACAGGAGAGAAAAAGGTTAAGTTGTCTTTTTCCAAAGAAACGTTACTGCATCAGGCAAGCCGGATATTTATTGCAGCAGGATTCTCCGGAGCAGAATTTCGCTGCGCGCTGGATACCTTGCATCAGCTGTCGTGTTTTCCTGAGAATTTTGATCAGCAGGGGAGTATTATTGAGGAAGCAAAAAAACCATGGCTTGTTTATTTTCTCAAACTTATTGGATCCCTCCCTCCGGTATTTAAGGTATCCGCGCAGTCTATTGAGAGCGGGTTTTTAACATTCGGGGCAATAAGATTAGTTATGGAGAAAATCCGGCAGGCGGATGTAAAGAATAGATATGACGAATATCAAAAATCCTTGCAGAAGAAAGAAGAATCCGAAAAAAGAGCAGTAGTCTTAGCAGAAAGGATCGCTTTCTTACAAGGGCTGTGTTGTCAGGAAGAAAAGCTGAGGTTGGATGTACAAAAAAGTGAAAACGCCATTGAAATGTCTAGGAGGCAGCTTGCTATGTTGAACCAAGAGGCAGAGCCTATAAGGTTGCAGTTATTAAATATAGAAAGCCGCAGGCAGGCCAATCAGGCCAAGCTCTCTCCGGAGTTTGGGCGAATTAAGCAGAATATTGCTGATCGTAGGAAAGAGATTGACGGAATAAGGTTAGCCTTGAGCGTTGAAGGCGCAGCGGGGGGAAAGGCTACCCAGAACGCGCTAAAGATGCAGAGCAGAATGAATATTCTCCTTACTGGCGCGATTCCTCTTTTAGAAAGCGAGTTAGCGGATTTAGAGCGTGAATATTCTCAAGTTTTAAGAGATATCGCTGGCGACGAAAAAATTATAGAAGATTAAATGCGCAATTAGCGGACAATTCCAGGCAAACGTTGGGCATTCAGGCCTATATGAAAAAAGCAGCTGACTACAAGAGTACCTATCAGATACGATTAGAGGCTTGTGTCAGGCAACAAAGGGATTTAACAGGCCAAAAAGTAAGCTTTGAGGCTGGTAAGGCAGGATGCGAGGCGCGAATAAAGAAGTTTAATGATGAGCTTAATGGTTTAAGGGGCGCAATAGCCACAGAAAATTCAGGTATCCTTAGTTATGAGAATGACCCTGTATGCGCGGAATATTCTAGGATACGCCGACAAGAGGAGGCATTTGAAAGAGATAAAGTTGGCTTTAGAAAAGGCGGCACTAAATTTAATAGGTTCCATGAGTTAAGACACAATCGGCATACGCTTACAGGGGAAGAGGCAAGAGAGTTAGAGCAGCTTGGGGAAGATTTTGCGCGTGTACGCCGAGCATCGACAAGAGAAAATGCGCTTGCCCTGTCTAAGGCCTTAGAGACAGATGTAAGCCTGCTTATAGAGGAAATTGATTTGGGTAGAATTAATCTGGAAAAATTAGCGGAACTTTTGAGCGGAGTTTTTTCTCAGCCTACCCTAAAACAAGCGGTTTTGTCGCTGATGCATAAAATATCATCTTTGTATAGAGTCAAAAATTTGGCGCCGCCGCAATTAGGGTATGATAAAGATAATGCAGAGGAGCAGGCAAAGGCCCGTGAGTATGCTAATGAGTTATTCGGGCAGGTTGTCCGCGCGCAGGAATTAATTTTTACCGGTATAGTTCCGGCGAGGACAACTATTGTATCTTCTCCGGTAGGCTCACCGGTTAGAGTAGAGCATGGGTTCCAAGAGGATTCTTCGCCGCTCTTATTCAACACTTTATTAAAGAGCTTAGTAAATTCTTCCGCAAGAAGGCTCAATATTTCTTCCAGCCCTGTTTTAATGCAGGAGGCTTGCTCAAGGATAATAGGTTTGGAAGTTGGTGCCAGCCGTATTTTGGCGCGAGAAATATCCGCGTTTAAGGATCATCAGGGTTCAAGTTTTGTCCACTATTTTAGTTTTAGTATTTGTCCTTGTTTTGGGTTCAGGCAGCTTCTTAGCGAGGTAGATAGATTTATCGCATTTCTGGAAGGCCTTAAGGGATTCTTTGCCGCGTTGCGGCATAATGATCAGGCTCCTACAGAGCCTTTTGGCCCAATACAAGATAAAGTCGCTTCTTTAATAGAAATGTTTAAGGCCCAGAGAAGGGCGTTAGTAGAAGATATGGTTCAAGCGCATCCGGAGTATCCGGATATAATTGTGCTACCTTTTGGAAAAGGGGCCGTTAGGCCTGATGCAGTGGTTAAGACTTCTTCCAGAGGAGCGCTGATTCATAAATTATTTGGCAGTATTTTTATCTGGGAGTCTCAAATTTTGGTATTTCCCATTCTTGTATTGGGCATTTTAGCATTGCCTGCTTTAAGCCTTTATCTATCCTGTGCACCTTTAATATCCGCAGCAATATTCTTCTCTAATTTCTGTATAACTAAAAGCATTCCTTCGGAGCCAAAACCAGATTATGTTTCTGTTTCTCCGGCAGGTAAGAGGCGGGATATCTCCAGCTCGCCGGTAACAGACAAACTGCCCTTAACCGGGAGGGTTTATTCTCCGCAGGGCTGTGTCTTATCTTTTATCTTTATTGAACAGGATGACCAGTGTGGTTATATTATGTGTTTTAGCCTAGGCGATACAGGAAGACCGGCAGGTTATATTGTGTTAAGTGAACAGGCTGTAGTAGGTTTAGATTTTATTCAACTTCCGGCAGCTTTACGCGGTAAAGGTTATTGCCGTCTTATGCTTAAGGCGCTTTTTGCCGGCCTTGTTCAAGACAGGTTTATACCGGGATTTATGGAGAGATTTAAGGTCTTGAGCGTAGTCAATCCTAAACTCGCCATTCTTATCAGAAAATTTGGCTTTCAGGAAGATCTTTTGTCTTGCCAGAGAGCCTTTTCTCTGGTTTTAGGTAGAGATATCCCGGGGGCGCGCGAGACGCCTGTTTATGTAGAGGGGGAGTATTGGCGTAAATTTTTTAATCATTTAAAGAGGTGTTATCCAGGTATATTAGGTAACTTTAGTTTATCTCAGGTACCCATTCAGGGAGAAGCAGTTTGTATTAATTGTCATTATATTCCTGCGGCGGACCCGCAGGCGATAATTGGGGCTACGCGCGCGCAGGTTGTGTTTGATTTAGGTGCTTTCTTATCAGCTCCTCGAGATCCCTTTGTCTTTTTGGATGATGCTATAGCGCCTCCTGCGGCGGCGCAAAGCAGCCCAATAAGAGGAGTAGGCAGTCCGCTTGCGCGCGCGGTAATTGCTTCGTATTTTGCCGCAAGCGCTGAAGCAGCGCAAGGCGGGCCGCTTGCAAGGGCGCGGCTTGAGAGGCTTCAAAGAGAGTTAGCTATTAAAACAGAAAGAGAATTGAAGCAAGTTCCGCCTGTCCAAAGGATTCCGTTGTCATTAGGCAGGGTTCGTATTGGCGCAAGCCAAGGCGCCACTTTAGAATTAAGCCAAGAATGTTTAGATGCGAGGCATGCACCTGCGGCAGAAAAGGGGAATGCTTCTTCTCCGGCTAAAGGGCGTAAAAGTAAGCATAGCCGTAGTTCAAAAAATGTGCCTTTTACCCGGCTTCTCTCCGTAGTGTTATTATTTTCCGGAAGTATAATTTCCGCGGCTTTATTTTGTATAATAATCTGGACAAAACACGTTCCGCCTATATTTTTGGCAGGGCCGTTATTCCTTGTGCTTGGCGCGGCCTTGTTGGTCCCGAGGAGTTTTTATAAGTCTCCTACCAAATTCCAGCTGCTCTTTAGTGGTTTTGTTGTTTTAGGGATGTTAGGTATAACCCGTTATACTTATATACTTCTGGTGTATAAGAGCCTAAAGTGGGGCATGCTTCAGTCAATGGCGCTTCTTTTGGCCGCAGGTATAGCTTTACTTCAGGAAAAGAAGATTAAGAGTGAAGTTAATCAATATTTAAAAACGCTGGCCAAAAATAAGACGAAGAAAAAATTGCAAAGGCAAAAGTTTGCTCAAGAAGAAGCAAGGGTGCAAGCGGAAAAGGATGCGCTTTTAAGAAAACTTAGAACCTTTAAATGTTCACAAGATATAACTCGTAGATTCACATATAGCGAATATCCGGAAGTACGATATTTAGCCGCGAGGTTAAAAGAGTATTTTATTGAAGTAGAAGAAAAAACTGCCAAAGAAGAGAAGCATAGAGAGCAAGCGGCAGATAGGATTGCGGGAATTAATAACTTTTTGGATAGGTTGCGCCTCGCGCTAAAGGGAGTAGAGGCTGCTTTAACTATTGTTTCTTCAAATAAAAAAATTGACAGGTTAATTCTGGATGCTAGAAAAGCAGCCGCAGCCATGATGCCTGTTGTGGTTTCTCCGGCGGTTACAGTTAATTGCGCGTTAATGCATAGGTTTGATTTTGCTCTGGGAGAGTCAAGATTAGCGCATGCCCAAGATTTCTTGCGTAGGTTGGGGAAAGCAGGCGATATTCCTGAAGATGTGATTAAAGGGTTAGAGGCGCGCATGAGCCAAGCCTTAGAAACGCAAAAAACTGATTTAGCAGAGGTAGAAGCGCGCCAGCTTAAAGAATGGCAGCAGCGCTGTGAATCCAAGGTGCAGCAAGCGCAAGATAAACTAAGGAGATTAAACGAATTAGGAAACTTACTTAACCATTTAGAAAGCGTTTTAGGAAACGATAATACAAAAGAACAAGCTGCCGGATTATTTATTAGTTGGAATGCGGCGTTAGATGCGGCGCGCCAGTTGATAAAAGAGAGAGAAGAATTTTGGCGTGCAGTACAAGATACTTTTATTAATTTATTGGCAGCGGATGATCTTGCAGGGGCAGCAGCGTTAATCGAGAAGAATCGAAATAATTTATCGGAAAGAGAAATTAAATCTCTGGAGGATGAGCTACAAAGTGCTGAAGCAGAGCTTGAAAACCGAAGACGAACTGCAGCGGAAAATTCAGCCGCGAAATTTACGGATGCGCTTAAGAAATTAGTTAATGCGGCTTCACAATATAGGCTACGAGATGTCAGATTTGAACCTGAACAGTTTACAATTTCAAGGGATGGTTTTAAGCTCGCATGGGAAAATGATAATTCAAATGAACAGGCAAGAAAGCTTTATGATTTCTTGGATTTGTTTCTTAATGCTATTGGCGCGGCTCAAGATTATATCCATAAGCAAGGCGCTGATATAAAAGGCGTAGAAGAGAGGCTCTCTGTTATCAGCCCTGAAAGCATAATAGCTTTACCAAGCGCATTGGGCGAAACTAAAAGACACCTCTTACTTATTAAGCAAAAAGTTCAGGGTGAGTGTATTGCGCAATTAACTACTTCCGGTTTTTCGCCCGCAGGAAAATTTCGAACCAGCTCTCCGGCAAGAGGAAGAAAGCGCAGATATGTGGATCCCCAAGCTAATTTAATTAGAGAGGAAGTTAGGCGGGAAGTAAGCAAGTTAAAGATGAAAATACAAACCCTAATAAATGATTTGACTGAGGGCGGAGGATCGGAAAATGATTTAGTGGTCATGGTCTATCTACTGTTGAGAAAGATATCTTATAATGAAGCATGGGATATCTTGGGGGAATTCATTGACTATTTAGAGTTTAGCGAGCATAGCGAAGATTACCAGCCTTCTATTAATAGAGTTTTAGCTTTTCTCGAAGCAATTTTGGCAGATAAAGCCATAAACATATGCCCGGCTTATATTGACCCATCCGGAGATTTCGAAGAACGAAACGCGGCAGCAGCCTATGCCCAAGAATCATCCAGCCCGGTAGATGTAGAAGATAATGAAGCAAAGCGAATTGAGGCTCTGATAGCGCGAATAAGATATAGAGGCGATGAAAATCAGGAATCTTCATCATTAAAGTGCCCTAAGCTCTTAAGTTTTCAGTATCATATTCACCCTGTGCTTGTAATCCAAAATAATCGCAGGCTGGATAGGAAGCCTGTTTGTTCGGGGAAATGTTGGTACTGCTATAAGTCTATGAAGTATCAAAGAGAACATCTTTTAGAGACCAAGGCAATGGAAATCTCTGAAATTATCGCTATTTTGAAAAAAGCTCTCGATATTGGTTTTTTTAGTTTTCGACTCAACGGTGAAGATACTCTGGATGATTTAGGATGTTTCTGGGCCATAGTTGAGGCTTTCGAAGAGAAGAAAGTCTTTTTTGA
>JBAZGV010000016.1:0-9379 GCA_041652675.1 Candidatus Omnitrophota bacterium | reverse complement strand
GACGGCTTTAGGCAGGATATTAGGTTTTCCGACGGCGAATATAAATCCGCATCATGAAGTGATTCCGGCAATGGGAATTTATGCCGCAAGGATAACATTAGGAAAAGATAAGTTAAAAGGAATTTGTTATATCGGGAAGAGGCCCACTATTGTACTTAAAAATGAAAAAATAAATATTGAAGCGCATATATTTAATTTTGATAAGAATATTTACGGAAAATACCTAGAGATTCAATTCGTAAAAATGATCCGTCCGGACGAGAAATTCCCTTCTTTGGCGCTTCTAGCCAATCAAATCAAAAAAGACGTAAGTTCAGCAAAGAAAATTCTCTCCTAAGCCTTATAAGCACCACAACGCCTAGTAATTTAGCCTAAATTAACTACTACTCCTTGTTTTACAGTGATTTAGATAAATTTTTTTCTTGACAAAGAGGATGATTATATCTATACTTTGAATACTAAGTGGATGAAAGTGGGGGAAAGTGGAAGCCTGCCTAACGGCAGGCAGGGGGTTTAAAGTATGTTCTATGGCGAATTCCTGCATTCTATAGACCGTAAAGGCCGTTTAATATTACCTGCCAAATTTCGTGAGGCTGCCAAGGCGCATTTTATTGAAAAATTCTTTGTGACTCGAGGTTTGGATAATTGCCTTTTTATGCTTGCCGAGGAGGAGTGGAAGGCCCAAGAGAGTAAATTCAGGGCAATCTCATTTACCAAAGCAGAGTCAAGAAAATTTAACCGTCTTTATTTTTCCGGGGCAGTAGAGGTAAATTTTGATACACAGGGCAGGATTCTCTTGCCGCAATACTTAAAGGATTTCGCCCAGATTAAGAAGGATGTAGTTGTCGTCGGTGTCTCTAACAGGATTGAGATTTGGGCAAAAGATAAATGGAACGAATTTTACGGAAATTCTAAGCAGTCTTTTGAAGAGATTGCCGAAAAGTTGATGGATGCTTAATACAAAATTTCATACTCCCGTAATGCTGCGGGAGGTTCTAGAATATTTAGATCTAAAGCCCGGCAAGTTAATAGTTGACGCAACATTAGGAACCGCCGGACATTCTGAGAACATATTGGAGCGGATTCTTCCTGGAGGAGGGCTCATCGGAATCGACCGCGATCAAGAATCTTTGTCTATCGCGCGGGAACGATTGAGTAAATTCGGATCCGCCGCTAAATTTATTCACGGAAATTTCGTGGATTTAGATACACTCTTAGAGGGTTTGAAAATAAGTAAAGTTGACGGCGCGCTTTTCGATTTAGGTATTTCTTCTATCCAGCTTCAAGATACTGGCCGCGGGTTTAGTTTTCAAAAGGAGGGGCCTTTAGATATGCGTATGGACAAGGATAGTTATGTATCGGCGTACGATTTAGTAAATAACTTAAACGAAGAAGAGCTTTCTACTCTGCTCTGGAATTTCGGAGAAGAGAGATGGCATAATCGCATTGCCCGTATCCTGGTCCAGGAGAGAGAGAAGCACCCCATAACTACTACTTTAGAATTAGCCAATATCGTGACTAGGTCAATTCCTCCAAGGTATCGTTACCATCATTACCGCATCCATCCGGCAACCCGGACTTTTCAGGCAGTACGTATTGCCGTAAACAGGGAGTTGGAGATTCTGGAATCCGCGGTTAATAAAGCCATTGCACTTTTAAATAAAAAAGCAAGAATATGCGTTATTTCATTCCATTCAGTGGAAGACAGAGTGATAAAGTTCGCGTTCCGTAAGGCAGAGGCCGACGGATTGATAAATATAATAACAGCTACACCTTTAACTCCGGCTCAATCAGAAGTTGTGATTAACCCGGCAAGCCGCTCTTCAAAGTTGAGAGTGGCAGAAAGAGCATAAAGTTATGAGACTAAACAAATTTTTATCCTTAATCATTTCTGTTACTCTATTTTCGGTGTTTTATGTTTATCAACAGAGCGAAATTATACGTTTGGCTTACGCGGAGCAAAAGCAGCATATGGTTTTTCAGGAATTATTAGATAAGAATAGCTTGCTAAGGTATAGCATCGAGAAGAATTGTTCTCTGGTCAATATCGGGAGTACTTTATCAAGCCGCTCGGATTTCCAGATGCCGGAGAAATATCAGTTAGTAAGATTAGTGCCTACTAAGGCAGGCGTAACTTTTACTCAAGGTTTTGGGACTAAAGAGACTTTATTATCGCGTATTTTTAGTCCCAATAGGCAAGCGGAAGCAAGGTCTATCAACCCCTAATCTCTTTTTAATGTGCATATAAGTAACTATCGCCGAAAGTGCGAGGCGGTATTCCTATTTTTTCTCGTATTCTTCATTTTTTGCATTCTTAGATTATTCTATATTCAAATCTTTCGTTCGAATTACCTCGCGGATATCGCCAATAAACAACATAATCTTTTCGCGGAGCTGGAACCATTTCGCGGTATAATTTACGATATTAATTTTAAGCCACAGACTCTTAATCTTCCCGCAGATTCGCTCTACGCCTCTCCAAATATGATGGCCGATAGGGATAAAGAAACGGCTATTTTGAATCTATCCGTTATATTAAATTACAGTAAGGATTATTTAAGGAATAGGTTGTACCGTAAAAAATCTTTTATTTGGCTTGCGCGCAAAATAACCCCGGAACAGGCGGATGAGATTAAAAAATTAAAGATCAAGAGCTTAGGTTTCTTAAGGGAGAGCAAACGTAGCTACCCTAATACTTATCTCGCCAGCCAGATTATAGGATTTGCCGGAGTTGATAATAGAGGATTAGAGGGGGTCGAGCTTTATCTGGATAAATATTTAAGAGGGGATCCGGGGTGGGGGATATTTCTAAGGGATGCGCGGCAGAAGAGGCTGGATATTTACCAAAAAATGGTGTTGCCTAAAGATGGCATGGATGTTGTTTTAACCATTGATCAGGTAGTACAATATATCGCTGAAAGAGAATTGGATAAGGCCTATAAGGCTCATAATGCCAAAGGCGCAAGTATTATTGTTATGGACCCGCATACCGGCAGGATCTTAGCTTTAGCTAACCGGCCTACTTATAACTTGAATGAGTATAGCAATGTTAACAAAGATCAGACACGTAACCGCGCGATATGTGATTTATTCGAACCGGGTTCAGTATTTAAAATAGTTACTGCTTCCGCTGCTTTGGAGGAGAAGAGAGTAACCGAGGAAGATAGGATATTCTGCGAGAATGGAGCTTATCGCGTGGGTAATCATACTTTGCACGACCATACTTCTCACGGGTGGTTAACATTTCGGGAAGTAATCGAACAGTCAAGTAATATAGGCACCACTAAAATAGCTCAGATGCTTGGCCCAGAAATAGTTTATAAGTATGTAAAGCTCTTTGGTTTTGGCTCTAAGTTAGGCATTGACCTGCAAGGGGAGATACCCGGGATGATTAAAGAGCCGCGTTTTTGGTCTAAGACATCTATTGGCGCGGTGCCCATAGGCCAGGAAGTAGGGGTAACTTCTCTTCAATTAGCTAGCGCGCTCTCTGTTATCGCGAACGGTGGCCAATTAATGAAGCCTTATATTATAGAAGAGATTCGTGATAGGCAAGGGAGGGTTATCAGGCGGACGTCTCCTACTTTGATACGCAAAGTAATTTCCTTAGATACTGCGGCGCGAATATCTAAGATGCTTACCGGAGCGGTTGAAGAAGGGACAGGAAAGATGGCTCAGATACCCGGGCTTACTTCCGCGGGAAAGACCGGGACTGCCCAGAAACTGGATGCTAATGGCGCTTATTCGCATGATAAGTTTGTTGCTTCTTTCATAGGTTTTGCCCCGGTGGAAGATCCGGTAGTGACAATTGTAGTTTCTGTTGATGAACCGCATCCTTACTATTTTGGAGGCGTGGTTGCTGCTCCGGTATTTAAGAATGTAGCTGCCGATGTGGTAAGATACTTAAAAACAAAGCAGTCTTTAGATAATCAGATGAATTTAAATGCTCATAAAAGATCTCGTTAGGTTAATCAGGTCACATAAAATTAGCGGCATAAGTTGTAATTCTAAAACCGTAAAGAAAGGCACTCTTTTTGTAGCGGTAAAAGGCGCGAAAGAGGACGGAAGCAGATTTATCGATGAGGCGGTATCAAAAGGCGCAAAGATTATAGCCTGCGGATCAGGTTTAAGAAAGAATATTAAGGCAGATGTTTCTTTTGTAGAGGTTAAAGATACACGTTTGGCGATAGCGCAATTATCCTCGGAATTTTACGGCAATCCTTCTAAGCAATTAAAGGTTGTAGGAGTTACCGGGACTAACGGTAAAACTACGGTTACTTATATCATAGAGGCCATACTGAAAGAAGCGGGGCATAAGACAGCAGTTATAGGCACGGTAAATTATCGTTTTAAGGATATTGTCCTGGTGGCTAAAAATACTACCCCCGGGCCGTTGGAGCTTCAGTCAATGATGGCAAGAATGGTTAAGGAGAAGATTGATTATTGTGCGATCGAAGTTTCTTCCCACGCCTTGGAGCAGAGAAGGGTTCTGGGCATAGATTTTCATTCCGCGATATTTACTAATCTCACTCAAGACCATCTCGATTATCATAAAACAATCGGAAAGTATTTTTCGGCTAAGGCTAAACTTTTTAAGGGGCTTTCCTCATCTTCTTTTGCTGTTTTGAATTATGATGATAAGTATTTTTCTTCGCTTAGAAGATTGACTAAGGCAAAAGTAATCACTTACGGGTTAGGCGCTAAATCTCAGGTAAGAGCTGCGAATATAAAATATGGTTTAAGTTCTATGGAGTTTTTGCTTTCTTTCCCCAAAGGAGAGGTAAAGGTAAAAACTCATCTTATTGGCAGGCATAATCTTTATAATTTATTGGCCGCGTTTAGCTGGGCTTATCAGGAAGGAATAGATTTAAAAGATATAAAGGCCGCGCTGGAAAAATTCTCTTTTGTGCCCGGCAGGCTTGAAAGAATAGAGTGCAAAAAAGGATTCCATGTGTTTGTGGATTACGCTCATACCGAAGATGCCCTAAGGAATATCCTTTTTTCTTTAAGAGGTTTATCCCCGAAAAGAATTATCACTCTTTTTGGTTGCGGCGGAGAGAGGGATAAACTTAAGCGCCCAAAGATGGGGAGGGTGGTAACCGAATTGTCGGATTTTGCGGTGATTACAAGTGACAACCCGCGTTCTGAAAAACCCGAAAATATAATTAATGATATAAAGAGCGGAATAAAAAAGGATAATTATTCTGTTATCCCGGATAGAAAAACGGCGATAAAAAACGCAATATCTATGGCAAATAAAGGAGATATCGCGGTAATCGCAGGCAAGGGCCATGAGAATTATCAGGTATTAGGGGATGGCGTTATGCATTTTGATGACCGCGAGGAGGTAAGGTTATGTTTAAAATCCTTGAATTACTAAAAGCCACGCAGGGTAGATTAATTTCAGGAGATGAAGGTACGATTGTTAAAGGTATCTCTATTAATTCCCGTCAAATTAAAAAAGGCATGGCTTTTATTGCCATTAAGGGTGATAATTTTGATGGCCATACTTTTATTAGTAAATCCGTCGAGCAAGGCGCGAATTGTATTATTACAGAGAGAAAAATCAAGAAGATTAATAATGTAGCTGTAATTAAGGTTAAGGATACTATCCGGGCTCTGGGAGATATTGCCCGTTTTAATCGCAGTAGATATAAGATTCCGGTTATTGTTGTCACCGGTTCCAATGGCAAGACTACAACTAAGGATATGATTGCCGGGGTTCTATCCAAGGGTTTCAGAGTCCTCAAAAATGAGGGGACTAAGAATAACCATATTGGTTTGCCTTTGGCTCTGCTTAAGCTTGATAGTTCTTATGATGTCGTTGTATTAGAAGCAGGCACTAATCATTTTGGTGAAGTTAAATATCTTAGCGGTATAGCTCGCGCGGATATAGGGGTTATTACCAATATCGGCCTTTCTCATTTGAAATATTTTAAAAATTTGAGGGGGGTTTTTAAGGAAAAGTATGATTTAGTAAGAAACCTTAAGTATCCGGCAATCGCAGTATTAAATGCCGATGATCCCTATCTAAGAAAAGAGTTAGTTAAGGAAAAGAATAAGCCATTTCTTATAGGCGTAGGCATAGAGAATAAAAGCGATTATTCGGCTTCTGATATTTTATGTCTTTCAGGTAAGTATAGCTTTAAGTTAAATCAAAGATTAAAATTTGCATTAAAGGCCCCTGGGTATTATAATGTCTACAATAGCTTAATCGCTATAGCTGTGGCTAGGATTCTCGGAGTGGAGCATCGCAAGATTGCTTCAGTGTTATCAAACTTTGAGCTTTCCAAGGGTAGGCTAAATTTAATTAAGATAAAAGGAATTAGTTTTATCGACGACACTTATAATTCTAACCCGCTCTCCCTGATCCAGGCCTTGAGGCTGCTTAAAGAGTCACGGGTTAAGGGAAGAAAGATTGTTGTTATGGGCGATATGTTGGAATTGGGCGCGGCAAGCAAAAGGCTGCACATTCGGGCTATAGAAGATGCCGCCAAAGTTTGTGATAATCTTATAGTCGTGGGTAAAATCAGTAGTTTAAGTTTAAAAGAAGCGCATCCGTTAAGAAATAATGTAATCTCCTGCGAAAATTCATTGCAAGCAAAGAAGATCTTATTAGAAAAAATAATTGTTCATTCCGGTGATACCGTTTTGGTAAAAGGCTCGCGAATGATGAAAATGGAAGAGGTTTTCAACTTCTAATGTTTTATAATCTGCTTTATTCCCTACACAACTCAATATCCGCTTTTAATATATTCCGCTATATTACCTTCCGTTCAGCTATGGCTGCTTTGACTAGCTTTATGATAAGCCTATTATTGGGCCCAATTGTAATAAGGAAGCTTAAGGCATTAAAGATAGGGGAGAGGATAAATAAGGGTGATAGCGTCAAGCTCGATGATCTGCATCGCATTAAACATGATACTCCGACTATGGGCGGGATACTTATATTAATCGCAATAGTATCTTCTACATTGCTTTGGGCGGATATGGCTAATAAATATATCTGGGTTGCTCTTTTCAGCACCATATGGCTTGGGATAACCGGATTTGCCGATGACTATCTAAAGCAGGTTAAAAAGAAGTCCAAGGGGCTTTCCGCTAAAACAAAACTTACCAGTCAAGTTGTACTTGGTTTAATCCTTGGCGTGATTTTTCTTATTTATTTTCAGAACAGCCTAAAATTAGACGTGCCATTCCTGAAGAACGTAGCTTTGGATTTAGACGGACTTTATATAATTTTTGTTATTTTGGTTTTAGCCGGTACTTCTAACGCGGTTAACCTCACTGACGGATTGGATGGCTTGGCCATAGGGATTGTAGTCATGGCGGCCTTAGCTTTCAGCATCCTTTGTTATGTCTCCGGCAATATAAAATTAAGCGAATATCTTATATTGCCTTATCTTCAAGGCAGCGGAGAGTTGACTGTGTTTTGTGCGAGCATATTTGGCGCAGGTTTAGGTTTTCTATGGTTTAACTGTTATCCTGCTACTATATTTATGGGGGATGTAGGTTCTTTAGCCTTGGGTGGAGCATTAGGCACAGTAGCGCTCTTAATACGCAAAGAACTACTTTTGATCCTTGTAGGAGGCATCTTTGTGGTTGAAGCTTTATCCGTAATCTTACAGGTAGGTTCATTTCGCCTGACTAAGAAGCGGATTTTTAAGATTGCGCCTTTACATCACCACTTCCAGTTTCTTAACTGGCCGGAAAATAAAGTCATTGTCAGGTTTTGGATTATCGCCGGGCTTTTGGCGTTGATGACTATAGTGACTTTAAAGATCCGCTAGCTTTACTGTGGTATCAGCAAATAATGAGAAATAAGGATTATTTTAAGGGTAAAAATATTTTAATTGCCGGATTCGCGCGCAGCGGCCTTGCTTCGGCTAATCTGCTTCATGATTTAGGGGCTAGCGTAAGCATAACCGATAATTCTGATAACGCGATAACCCGCCAAAATCTAAAAGAATTAAAATCTCAAAAGATAAAAATAGAATTAGGCAAACATTCCCGGGATTTTATGAAGGGCATAGATACAGTAATTATTTCTCCGGGGCTCTCTAATGAAGCTTTGCCTATTCTTTGGGCTAAAGAAGCCAGGATACCTGTTATAAGCGAGATCGAATTAGCTTGGCTCTTATGCCCCGCGCAGATTATTGCCATAACCGGTACTAACGGTAAAACTACGGTTACTACACTGGTAGGCAAAATAATCGAGGCAACAGGCAAAAGAGTTTTTACCTGCGGGAATATCGGCAAACCTTTTTCTTTAGAAGTTGAAAAAATGCGTGATGGGGATTATGTTTCTCTTGAGGTTAGTTCATTCCAGCTTGAGAATATAGATAGTTTTAGGCCCAAGGTATCAGTAGTGCTTAATTTAAGCCGTAATCATCTTGACCGTTATAGCGATATGCAGGAATACCTTAAGGCCAAGAAACGGATATTCAAGAATCAGGATAGCTCTGATTTCTTGGTATTAAATTATGATGATCCGGCAATACGCAATTTAAATTTAGAGGCGGCGGCAAAGGCCGTTTATTTTAAGGCGGAGAATGGCTTAAACTCCAATCAATCGGCAGCTCTGGCTATAGCCGGAATCCTTAATATAGAAAGGGATATCGTTTTTAACGTTTTTAGGGATTTCAAGGGTGTTGAGCACCGCATGGAGGAGGTTTTAGAATTAAATGGGGTGAGGTTTATTAATGATTCTAAATCTACTACCACACAAGCAACAGTATGGGCCCTAAATGCCCTTTCTTGTCCGATTATCCTTATTGCAGGCGGCAGGGAGAAGGGTAATGATTATAGCGAAATATCAAGTCTTGCGCGCGGTAAGGTCAAGTCAGCAATATTAATCGGGGAGGCAAAAGATAGGATAGAGAAGGCGTTTGCCGGAGTAATTGATGCAGAGCCAGCCGCGACCCTTGATGAAGCTATTAAAAAAGCCGTTTCTCTCGCCCCGAAAGGAAGTTGTGTTTTATTTTCTCCTATGTGCAAGAGTTTCGATATGTTTTCTAATTATGAAGAGAGAGGGAAAGCATTTAAGTCAATAGTATCTGAATTATCTAAATTTAATATTAAACTATGATACGTAATGTCAGAATTAACATCTTCACGGTTTCGGTAATTCTTATGTGCATAGGTATTATAATGATTTATAGTTCGTCAAGTATCTATGCTTGGGAAAAATATAAGGACGGTTTATTTTTTTTAAAGAGGCACCTAATCTTTATGTTTATCGGTGCTCTTTTTACTTTTATTTTTATGGCGGTTGATTATCGCAAGCTTAGGCATATTGCCCAGCCGTTACTTCTTCTTTCTCTGCTGTTATTAGTTTTAGTTTTAATTCCGGGCGTAGGAAGAGAGGTCTCCGGAGCGCGAA
>JBAZGV010000015.1:0-9430 GCA_041652675.1 Candidatus Omnitrophota bacterium | reverse complement strand
GCTTCTTTTAAACTAATCAGGGTCTTATCCCCTAAACCGGATAATTCCTCTAATGAGGCTTCGGACTTTTTATTCTTTCTCCCCTTCTTCTTAGGCTTCTCAACTGGCTCTTCTTCTTGGGCCTTAGCCTCAACCAAAACCTTATCCTCTTTTTCCTTAACTAATGCTTGAGCTTGAGTAGTCTTGGTGCGTATATCAAGTTCCCAACCTATAAGCCTTGAAGCAAGCCGGACATTCTGGCCATGTTTACCAATAGCCAAAGATAATTGATCGTCGTCGACTATAACCTCGGCTTTCATTTTTTCTTTTTCCAATTTTATCTCGGCGACCTTAGCCGGAGAAAGCGCGTTTTTAATATACTCCCGGATATCTTCGTTATAACGCACAATATCAATCTTCTCTCCATAAAGTTCATTAACAATATTTCTCACCCTGTTCCCACGCATCCCTACACAGGCGCCTACAGAATCAACTTTATCATTTTTGGAATAAACTGATATTTTTGTGCGTTCCCCCGGCTGGCGGGATATGGCTTTTATCTCTACAATCCCCTCGTAAATCTCGGGTACTTCGAGCTCAAAAAGTTTCTTTACTAAATTAGGATGGGTACGCGATAAGATAATCTGAGCCCCCCTGGCTTCTTTTTTTACATCCAAAAGAAAAGCGCGGATACGCTGCCCTTGCTTAAATTCTTCTTTAGGGGATTGCTCACGTTTAATAAGCATCCCTTCCGCCTTGCCTAAAAGGTCTATAATTACATTCCCCTTCTCAAACCTATATACTGTGCCGCTGACAATCTCCCCTACTCGGCCTTGAAACTCATTGAAAATAACATCTTTCTCCGCCTCGCGCATCTTTTGAATAATCACCTGGCGCGCGGTTGAAGCAGCGATCCGGCCAAAATCTATAGAAGTAACCTCTTCACCGTTTCTATAGGCGCGAACTTTACCGGTATTCCGGTCAAGCTCAACTTTCAGCTCTTCATCCGGCTTAAGGTCAATGACTCTTTTGGCAGCGCTAAGCAAGGCACTCTCAACCGCCTCAATCAAGACTTCTTTCTTGATCCCTTTTTCTCTCTCAATCTGTTCGATTATTGCTAACAATTCCTGGCTCATTTTTTACACTCTCCAATTCTGTTAGATAATAAGTTTCGCTTTGTTAATCCTTAGAAAAGGCACCTCAATCATGCCTGTCCCGGTTATTATAGAAACACTCTCTTGGCTTATTTTATTGATCAACCCATCCCATTCTAATTTACCATCAATAGCCTCGTTTAAAAAAAATTTAGCTTTTTTATTCAGGAGGCGCGAGAAATCATCCCTGGTTTTAAGCACCCGGTCTAAACCTGGAGATGAAACTTCCAAAATATACCTCTCTTTAATTATATCCTTTTCATCGAGCATCCCGCCTATATCGCGATTAAGCCTGGCACATTCATCCAGATTTATACCGCCTTCTGGTTTATGGCTTTGGCCAGAGGAGGCCAAACCATGGACTTGTGGCCTATCCACTAAAATCTTCAAAAAAAGGTTGCTTCCTTCATGCCTGCAAACAATATCCACAAAAACAAAATTCAAGGACTCCAAATAATCCTTTAATAATAAACTCAATTCACTTACTAATGCAGAACTATCCATTTACCTGCCTCTTTATCTCCGCTAAAATTTCCGCGCTTGGCTTGATAATCTTTTCTTGAGTAATACGATTTTTTAGCTCCAAAGAACCATCTTTTAGGGCATTTTTTCCTATAATTAATTGCAAAGGTATACCCAAGAGATCGGCATCTTTAAACTTTACTCCTGCCCGTTCATCACGATCATCAAAAAGGGCATCCACTTTAGATTCCTGCAAATCTTTATATATCTTGGAAGCCAAATCCATAATATTCTTATCCGTCGTATCCAAAGCTATAATAATAACATTGTAAGGAGTAAGCTCCTTGGGCCAGATAATCCCGTCTTTATCATGATTCTGTTCAATTACCGCGGAGATCAGGCGCGAAACGCCTATACCATAACAGCCCATAATTATGGGCTGTAACTTCCCATTTGCATCTAAAAAATTAGCGCCCATAGAAACGCTGTATTTAGTTCCCAACTTAAAGATATGCCCGACCTCAATAGTGCTTACTTTCCCTAACTTTCCTTGGCACTTTGGGCAATCGCCTTCTCCCCCTTCACTATAAGCCTTAGCATATTTACATTTCTCACAAACTAAGACCATGTCTTCTCCGTCTTTAGCCGGAACCATAAACTCATGAGACACTTTACCGCCCATTACTCCGGAATCAGCCTCGGGGGTTAAAATATCCAATCCGCACCTTTTAAATATTCTCATATAAGCTTCATACATCGCTTGATAATTCTTATCAAGCCCAAAATCTTCAGAATCAAAGCTATAAGCATCCTTCATAATAAATTCACAGGCGCGGATTAAACCAAAACGCGGCCGCAGCTCATCGCGAAATTTAGCCTGAATCTGATACAAAACTAAAGGCAATTGTTTATAACTAGATATATAGCCTTTAACTAATTCAGTAATAATCTCTTCATGTGTAGGCCCTAAACAAACCTTTCGCCCGCGGCGGTCAATAAATTTAAACATGACTTCGCCTATATCCTTATCCCTTCCGGTACGCTGCCAAAGCTCTAAGGGCTGTAACGCCGGAAGCAAAATTTCAGCTGCGCCGCAGGAATTCATCTCCTCGCGGATTATTTTCTCTATATTCCCTAATATTTTCAAACCTAAAGGAAGATAGGAATAAGCTCCGGCCATAAGCATGCGCACCAATCCGGCACGTAAAAGCAGGCGATGGCTTATTGATTCTGCCTCCTGCGGGACTTCTTTTAAAGTTGGAATAAGCGTTTTAGACCAAAGCATTATTTATTGATACCTCATTAGCTCTTTTAATAAAATATCACTGCATTTAGAAAAAGAGACCCTTCTTACCACTTTACCATGCTTAAACAAGAGCCCGTATTTTTTCCCGAAAGCGACGCCGATATCCGCTTCTTTAGCTTCTCCCGGCCCGTTCACGACACAACCCATGAGCGCGACCTTAACCGGATTGAGCCTTAAAGAAGATAATTTATTTTCAAAATCACTGACTAATTTCACTAAATTAACTTCGCAGCGCCCGCAAGTAGGGCAACTGATAATTTCAGGGCCGAATCTACGCAGGCCAAGTGATTCCAAAATAACCTTAGCAGTATAAACTTCCTTAACAGGTTTATCCGTAAGCGATACCCTGATTGTATCCCCTATTCCTTCGAGTAATAAAATCCCTAAAGCAATGCTCGACTTTATCGCTCCGGCATAAGGAAAACCTGTAGCAGTTACCCCTAGATGCAAAGGGTAATCGCAGACCAAAGCAAATTTACGGTAGGCCGCAACCGTCTCTCTTACATTAGAGGCTTTAAGTGAAACGATAATATCGTGGAATTTAAAACCCTCAACCAATTTTATATAAGCCAGCGCGCTTTTAACTAACCTATCAGGCATCTCTCCCCTATCTGGACCTTGGCCTTTAACTGACCCGGAATTTAAACCAATTCGCAAAGGTATCTTCGCTGATTTTAGGGCGCTGACTACTTCCCTGACCTCTTCTTTTTTGTAAATATTCCCCGGATTAAGGCGGATCTTATCAGCTCCGCAATCAATAGCCCCAAGGGCAAGTTTATAGTCAAAATGTATATCCGCTACCAAGGGAAGATTAACTTCGCTTTTTATCTTTTTAAATGCTTGAAGATCGCCTCTCTCTTTTATGGCTAAGCGGACAATTTCACACCCTGCATTCTCTAAATCCATAATCTGTTTTATTACTCTCTCGGAATCCGCGGTCCTGAACTTAGTCATAGATTGAATAACAACGGGGCTACCTCCGCCTATCGCTATACCGCCAACCTTAACTACTCTACTCTTATGCTTTTTTATTATCATTCTTATCACTATCCAAATTATGTCATCCTGAACCCGGAGCGAAGCTACGGGTGGAGGATCTATTTACAGAGAAAAGATTCTTCAGTCGCCCTTTCAGGGCTCCTTCAGAATGACAGCCATTAAAAATCAAATAATCTGAATACGAATAAACGCTCTTATTTAATAAAAAACCTGGATATTTGATCCCCGAAATTTCTCACAATATCATTATAGGTCACAAAAACCGCCAACGACATAATTAGTGTCATCCCAACCCTATTAACTACTTGCTCTGCCTTAAAGCTCAAGCCTTTGCCTCTTATTTTTTCTAAAATTAAAAACGCGATATGGCCTCCGTCTAATATTGGCAAGGGAAGTAGATTAAATATCGCAAGGCTTAAGCTTAATACTGCCATTAAATGAAGGATAGCAATCAAGCCAAGGCTTGCCGCTTGTGAAGTAATAAAGAAAATCCCCAAAGGCCCGGTCATAGATTCACGCATTGAGAGCTTTCCGGTAATCAAAGAACCCAAAGATCTATAAGTTATAATTGTTAAATCTTTTGCTTTATTTACTCCTACAATAAATGACTTAAAAAAACCATACTTAAACTTTACTATCTCATTAAAGGGAGTTATGCCTAACAAGCCCAGTTTACGCTTCTGGCCCGCCTGATCTTCAATGCTCTTTTCTCTTATCCGAACCGGGAGAGTAAGTTCTTTGCCCTCTCTTAGGAATGAGACCTGGACACGTTCCTCGGATTTTTTGGAATAAATTATCTTCTGCAGCTCTTCCCAATATTCTATTCTCTTGCCATCAATAGCCGTAATCTTATCGCCTACTTTAAGGCCTGCCTCCATCGCGCCAAGCCCATCAATTAGCCCGCCTACCTTAGTAGTTAAAGCCGGATAGCCTGAAAAACATATTATCCAGAAGAATAAAATTCCCAAAAGATAATTAAGCAGAGGGCCAAAGAATATTATCCAAAAGCGCTTGAACGGTTTCTGGGAAAGATACTCATCCGGCTTACCGGTATACTCCTCAAGGTTATCTCCAGCTAACTTCACAAACCCGCCTAAAGGAAAAAGGCTGATGCTATACTCTGTATCCTTTTTCTTCTTTTTAAATAAAACCGGGCCAAAACCCAAAGAAAATTGTTCAACCCGTACGCCCATTCTTTTAGCGACGATAAAATGCCCGAATTCATGCACGATTATAAGTATACTTAGAATAAATAGAAAAACAAAAAGAGTAGCCATGTAACTTTAACCCCCCCTAATTAATAAACCTATGGGCCTCATGCCTTGCCCAGCTATCTGCCTCCCGAATATCATTAAGCCCGGGGCTCAACTTATTCCTGTGTTTACGCATAACTCTTGCCACAACAACAGGTATCTTAATAAAACTTAATCTTTCTTTAAGAAATCCTTCCACTGCTATCTCATTAGCCGCGTTCATAACTGCCGGTAAGGTTCCTAATTCTTTTGCTGCCTGATAAGCTAACCCTAAACAGGGAAATCTTAAAATATCAGGCCTTCTAAAGTTTAGGGACTTTAATTTATAGAAATCCAACCCCGGCAAAGAACTATCCAGCCTCTCCGGATAAGATAACGCGTATTGAATAGGTATGCGCATATCCGTTACGGATAATTGCGCCAGCACAACCCCATCTATAAATTCAACCATAGAATGGATCAAGGCTTCAGGATGGATCAGAATCTTAATCTTATCAGGCCCCACATTAAACAAAAACATGGCCTCAAGAAACTCCAGGCCTTTATTCATAAGTGTAGCGGAATCTACAGTAATCTTCTTCCCCATTTTCCATCTAGGGTGTTTAAGCACCCTGGAGATAGGTATACTCCTCGAGGCTGCCTTACCCTCATTAAACAAGGGCCCTCCTGAAGCAGTAAGATAAATAGTCTTTAACTTTTGCCTCTCTTGGCCTTCAAGGCACTGCCATATTGCTGACTGCTCGCTATCTACCGGAATAATCCTAACCTTTGCTTTTTTAGCCATACCCATAATCAATGGCCCAGCCATAACCAGAGCTTCTTTATTTGCTAAAGCAATATCTTTATTCATTTTTATCGCGCTAAGTAAAGGGGCCAATGCCGCCGAACCACTTATAGCAAAGACAAACTGGCTTATTATCCTTTCCTCCGCTAACTCGGCTAATCCTTCATCTCCGGCGAAGATTTTTACTTTAAATCTTAGGCCCCGCTTAAGTTTTAGCGCGGCTTCTTTGTCCCTCACGCAAACAGATAACGGGCGAAACTCTCTTATCTGTTGATTTAGGGTTTTTATATCCGAGTTAGTACTTAAACTTACGACCTTAAATCTATTTGATAGCCTCCTTATCACACTCAAAGTACTTTTACCTATTGAACCGGTGGAACCGAATACAGCGATATTTTTCATCTCAAGAGGGCTATGCTTATATAAAAATAGAAAACCGGGGCAGTAAAAAGAAGGCTATCGATTTGATCCAATACTCCTCCCATTCCGGGGAAGATATTCCCCGAATCCTTTACCTGGCAATCGCGTTTTATTAACGACTCAGAGAGATCTCCTAATTGCGCCAATATACTAATACCTACTCCCATGGCTATAAGATGGAGATAGCCAAAGTTTAGTAGCGCTTTACAAGCTAATGCAAAGAGCACGCTAAAGATAATCCCGCCGATTGCGCCTTCAATAGTCTTATTCGGGCTTATCCGCGGAATAAGCGGATGCTTGCCAAACCTGCTACCGATAAGATATGCCCCGATATCGCATGATTTAGTAATCAAAAGGAGCGAAGCCAAAAGCCCTAACCCCCCGTCAAGATACCTAATCTTAATCAAAAAACTAAAAAACCATGCGATATAAATTATCCCAAATATTGTTGTGGAAATGTCCACAATAGCCCCGGAATTCTTACGGCGCTTAAATTGCATTAAAATTAGGAATAAAAAAACCAGGATAATAAATAAAAATTCCCAGCCTTTAGTCAACTCAAAACGAAACATTATTGAAAGGGGGATAATAATCCCCATCCCGATACCGAAATATTTATAGTTAGCTATCTGCTTCTTTTCAAGCATGCGAAAAAATTCATAGAGGCCTACGGAAATAAATAAAATAACAACTAAACCACAGAGCCAATCAATAGCTATAACCCCAATAATCATAATAATGAGCAAAATTGAGCTTATTATTCTTTTACTTAACATTATAACCCCCCAAACCTTCTCTCCCTCGCCTGATATTCCTCTATTGCCGCCTTAAAATCGCCTGTTTCAAATTCAGGCCAGAACTTTTTAGTAAAATATAACTCCGCGTAAGAAAGCTGCCAAAGAAGAAAATTACTTATACGCATCTCTCCGCTGGTGCGTATCAAAAGATCGGGATCAGGTAAATCAGGCGTATACAGATAACGGCTAAATTTCTCCATATTTAAATCCTCAATGGCCTCTTCCCCGGAAGACACATCCCGGGCAAATCTTTTAGCCCCTTCAACTATCTCCTGCCTCGCGCCATAGTTTAATGCCAGAGTTACTGTTAAACCGGTATTCTCCTTAGTCTTACGCTTAGCCTCTTTAATCTTTTTTTGGATACCTAAAGGCAGCGGGCTATCTTCGCCAATAACATTAAAACGAATATTATTTTTGTGCATATCCTCAACTTCCCGGATAAGAAAACTTTCCAAGTAACGCATAAGCATATCAATTTCTTTTTTCGGCCTGTTCCAATTTTCAGTAGAAAAAGCGAAAAAAGTTACCGCATTAATGCCCAATTCTCCAGCGGCCTTAACAATATCCTTTACCCTTTTGGCCCCTTCGCGATGGCCGGCAGTACGCGATAATCCGCGCTCTTTAGCCCATCTGCCGTTCCCGTCCATAATTATCGCGATATGCCGCGGTAGATTATTTTTGTCGATCATTTAGCTTTTGGCTCTTAGCTCATGGCTCATAGATTTTGCTATAAGCTATAGCCTATCAGCCTACTGGTGCACCTTATAATCTATGTTAGGAAATATATTATCTTTATATTCAATATCGCTGAGCCAATTCTGATCAAGCAAATTTCCTTTTATATCATCATACAAACGGTTAAACCTTAAAAGATGGCCTTTAGTACGCCGGATAGCATATTCCGTATGCGTACCTGTGCCTAAAATAAAACCCCAGTCAGAACTCTGCGCAAGCAACAACTCACGCAATGCCTGATTTAAGGCGCGCTTAACGATTCCATTTACATTAGGATATTTTTTAGCCAACTCCGTCATCCTCTCTGAAGCAGCGTGCAGATGCCGATAGATCCAATCATTAGAACCCTGCAGCCACATTTCGCTGTAACCTTTATAACCCCAGCTTGACATTGACGGAGCAATAACCTGATTACGCGGATTATCCTCTAGGTATTCCGGGATCGTAGTCAATCGAATCTCATCCTGATCAAAAGCGATCTTACGGATTAAAAACTCAAGCCATATCGGGCCCTCATACCACCAATGCCCGAATAGCTCCGCGTCATAAGGCGAAACAATTAATGGCTTCTGCCCTAATAATTCATAAAGATAACTTACCTGTTTCTGGCGGTTAAACATAAAATTTCCCGCATGACTAGCTGCTGTATCACGCGCAATTTGCGGCATATAAGCTTTTTTATGGTTCCCAGTCCCGGTAATCCTATAATACTTTATACCGGTATTAATTCGCACGCCATCAGGATGAATATAGGGCTTAATATAATCGTATTCCAAATCAAAACCTATATCCCGGTAGAATTCACGATAATTATAATCTCCCGGGTATCCTTCTATCGAAGACCAGACCTGCTTGGACGACTCCAGGTCCCTGGCAATACAGGCAACTCCTGTCCCCTTACAATAAACCGGAGCAAATACCCCATATTTAGGCCTAGGCTTACCATGTAAAACACCATGAGAATCAGTAAAGAAATAACGCAAGCCTGCTTCTTTCAATATTTCATCATGGCCGGGATGATAGCCGCATTCAGGAAGCCATATGCCGCTTGGTTTTCTGCCAAATGCGCTCTCGTAATGCGCCACGGCAACCTTCACCTGAGCACGCACCGATTCCTTACAGATATCCATAAGCGGGAAATATCCGTGTGTAGCTCCGCAAGTAATAATCTCCAGATTCCCTAAGTCCTGAAATTTCTTAAAAGCATTAATTAAATTACGGTTGTACCTTAAGAAAGTATCGCGCGCCAAGGAAAACTCGTTGAGATACATAGAAGATAAATCCTGAAATTCTGGCTGCCAACGAGTCCGTTCTTGTTCCTTGCGAGCTAATTCTATAAGTTTATTTATATGTTTTAAATAACGTTCGGCGAGCAATTGATCGCTAAGCATAGAAATTAAAGTCGGGCTTAAGGTCATGGTAATACGAAAATTTACTTTATCATTTACCAATCTCTCAAATACCAAGATTAAAGGCACATAGGTCTCGGTTATAGCTTCATATAACCAGTCTTCCTCCAGGAATTTTCATGCTCTGGATGG
>JBAZGV010000014.1:0-9696 GCA_041652675.1 Candidatus Omnitrophota bacterium | reverse complement strand
TAAGATGATTACAATTGATGATTTCAGGAAGATAGAGTTGAAAGTGGCTCAAGTTAAGGAAGTTAACGATCATCCTAACGCGGATAAGCTTTTGATTTTAACTTTGGATGTAGGGGATAAGACTAAGCAGGTTGTCGCGGGGATAAAGAGCGCGTATAGCAAAGAAACGCTTGTAGGGAAATATGTAGTTTTGGTAGATAATTTAGAGCCGGCGTTATTAAGGGGCGTAGAGAGTCAAGGTATGGTTTTAGCCGGTTCTGATGAATCGGGAGTAACTATTATAAGCCCGGAAAGGCCGTTAAAATTAGGAAGCATAGTTAAATGAAGATTAAGCAATTTATTCCCACAGGGGCTTGCTTAAAGTGCCAGGGTTGTTGTAGGTTCAAGGAAGTAGATTCAGTTTGGTCTCCCTGCCTTTTAGATGAAGAGGTTCTGGACTTAATAGACAGAGAAGGTATTCCTGCCGCTGCTCTTTCAATCGAGCGCAGGTTACAATTGGTTGCTAGCCAAGGAAAAGAAGGTTTTTTCTGCCCTTTTTTAAAGATCGAAGATAATAAATGCCATATTTACAGTATGCGGCCTTTTGAGTGCCAGCTCTATCCGTTTCTTATAAGTTTACGCGATAAAAAAGTTTTACTTACCGTGGATCTCAACTGCTCCTATATTAAGGATAAATTAAATACTCCTGAATTTAAAGAATATACTGATTATCTGGTTAAATATCTTAACTCTCCGGAATGCTTAAGCATCTTAAAAGAAAATCCTCAGGTTCTCCAAGCCTATGAAGAAGTTTTAGATATTGTAGAGCTAAAATTGGATAATGATCTTAAATAAGCTATCGCTTCAAGATAAAAAAAGGTTTAATAAATACCTAAATCTAGAAAGTCACGAGTTAGCGGTATATTCTTTTGCTAATATTTATATTTGGAAGAAGTTTTTTGATATTAGGTGGATAATTATAAAGGATAACCTCTGTGTTTTTTTTCAAGATAAGATCGGAGCTTTTTTATATTTGGCACCATTAGCCAAAGACAGGAATCCCGAAGTAATATCTTCCGTTTTTAAGATACTCGGTGAATTAAATAAGAATCCCGAGTTCGCGCATTTAGAGAATATTGAAGAGAGAGGCCTGGATTTTTACCGTAAGCTCGGTTTTGATTGCAGCCAAGAATCTCAAGATTATATTTTAAGCCGGCAGGAATTGGCAGGATTAAAGGGCAATAAATTTAAGTCTAAGCGCGCGGGTTACAATTATTTTGTTAAACATTTTGATTTTTCGTATAAGTGCCTGCTTCCTAAAGACCGGAAAGAATGTTTGGAGCTTTATTCCCTTTGGGCAAAAGAGCGTAAGTTAGTAAACACAAATTTTATTTATCAAGGAATGCTCGAAGATAGCCGTATTGCGTTAGGGGAGGCTTTGAATAATTATTCTGCATTGAATTTTAAAGGAGCAAAGGTCCTGGTAAACCGGGTGGCCAAGGCTTTTACTTTTGGATTCGCGTTAAACAAGGACACTTTTTGCATATTATACGAGATCGCGGACTTAAGTATTAAAGGCTTAGCGCAGTTTATTTCTTCTAAATTCGCTCAAGAACTAAAAGAATATAAATACATTAATATTATGGATGATTCCGGGTTGGATAATTTAAAGAAAGTAAAATTATCTTATCATCCTAAACGCCTGGCCCCCGCGTATATTGTTAGAAGAAAACATGAGTAAAGATATAGACGAAATAGAATTCACAATTTTTGATACTGAGACTACAGGGTTGGATCCTAAATCAGGAGATAGGATTATCGAATTAGCCGCGGTAAGGTTTAAAGGAGAGAACAGGATAGCTGAATTTCAGAGCTTAGTTAATTCCGGATATCCTGTATCTTTAGGAGCATTTAGTGTCAATAAAATAAGCGTGGATATGCTTGTGGCTGCTCCCAAGCCCCAAGAAGCCATTCCTAAGTTTCTCGATTTTGTGCAGGGAAGCTGCCTATGTTGCTATAATGCTGATTTTGATTTAGGATTTTTGAACAATGAATTAAAAATTTTAGGGCTAGTCCAGATAAGGGATATTCCAGTAGTAGATGTATTAAAAATAGCCCGAATGGTTCTTCCGGGGTTAGAGCGTTACGCGTTATGGTTTGTGGCAGAGAACCTAGGGATTAAAGTTAAGCAGGAGCATCGGGCATTATCTGATGTTGAGCTTACTTTAGGCGTATTTTACAGGTTAAAAGAGATAATCAAGGTAAAAGGCATCGTAGATTTTGATAAATTTTTAGAGCTGTCTTATTAAATAGGAAACTTTTTTAATTATGAGGCCATTAATGAAAAATAAAAATATTGTGTTCATTTTCATTCTAGCATTAGTTTTTGGCTGCGGAGAGAAAAATTCTATCGATAGCCCTGAAGGATACATCAGGAGCTCTGATGCCTATTATTCAAAAGCAGTCTCTCTGTATAAAGGATTGATCTCTAAATCCGATAATCCTTCTCCGTTTTATCTTAAATTGGGAAAACTTTATTTTAGCCGCGGCGAATATGATTTAGCGGTAAACGCGCTTAATAGTTCTTCCGAAACTGAAGCTATGAAATTTTTGGCGTTTTCTTATTACCGCATGGGTAATTTTACCGACGCGCTTGAGGTTTTCAACAGAGAGAAGATATCCGACGATGAATACCGTTATTATTTTGGCTTAACCTGTGAGCGCTTAAATCTTTTTAGCCCGGCGATTAAAGCTTATGAAGAGATTAAAGGGCCCGAATTTAAATCTCGGGCATATTTAAGGCTTGAAGAGATTCAGAAGCAGGCAGGCATCATAAATATCAAGGAGGCGGACCCGGAAATTGCCAAGGTTCTGATCAACGCTCCGGATGCCAGTCTTTATCCGCAGGCTGGCGCGCTCATTCTTATGGCTAATGAAAATATAGAGATAACGCAAAAGAATACTCAAGAATCGAACATCCATTATTTGGTTAAAGTGTTAAACGAGCGCGGTAAGGAGAGTTTTGCCGAGTCTGCCATAGAATACGATTCTACATTTGAAAAAATTGAGCTTGTTTACGCGCGTACTATTAAGCCGGACGGCAAAGTAGTTTATGTGGGCTCCCGCCATATTCGCGATGTCTCTAAATACCTGAATTTTCCTCTTTATAGTAACGCCCGCGTTTTTATAATTTCTTTCCCCGAAGTGGTGAAGGGTGCGGCGCTGGAGTATAAAATCAAGATTAAACGCAGCCAGTTGGTTAATAAAAAAGATTTTTTCTTAAGTTATCCCGTGCAGGCTTATGAGCCGGTTATCTTTGCGGAATTTAATCTCACTATCCCTAAAGAAAGAAACTTAGAGATAAAAGTTATCAATGAAGAATATAATGATTTTGGCGCCACTCTTAAACCGGCCAAAGAAGAGAGGGGCGAAAATTTTATTTATCATTGGCGTTTTAAAAATATTCCCCAGATCATCTCTGAACCGAATATGCCCGAGGACGTAGAGATTAATCCGACTATATGCTTATCTACATTTACCGGCTGGGAAAATATATACGAGTGGTGGTGGGAGCTGGCTAAAGATAAGATAAGGGCGGATAAATCTATAAAAACAGAAGTTAAGCGCCTTATAAAAGGTAAGCTCACTGATTGGGAAAAGTCAGCTGCGATTTATAATTTCTGCGCTAAAGATATCCGCTATGTTGCCGTTGAATACGGAGAGGCGGGATACGAGCCGCATTTAGCCAGTGAGATTTTTAGGAATAAGTATGGCGATTGCAAGGATCAGGCCGTACTTTTAGTTACCATGTTAAGGGAGGCAGGCCTTAGCGCGTTTCCGGTACTTATTGGTACAAAGAAATACTATAATTTGAATGAGGATTTTCCTTCGGCGCTCTTTAACCACTGTATTGCCGCCCTATATTTAGAAAACAAAATTATATTTCTCGATCCTACCGCGGAAACTTGTTCCTTTGGAGATCTGCCGTTAGGTGATCAACGGCGCAGAGTTTTGGTATTTAGAGATAGCGGCTATGATATAAAAGAGACGCCCCTTTACTCCGGGGAGCATAATTTAATTAAACAAGAACTAAAATTAAAGGTAAACGAAGATGAATCTATAGCGGGCGCAAAGGTAAATATTACACGCGGGGCTTATGACCAAAAGCAGCGCTACTGGTTACTTTATACTCAACCGGAATTAATTCAGGATGCCCTCAAGAATATCATTCAAGAAGTTTCTATAGGCGCAAAACTGGGTAATTATAAAATTGATAATTTAAATGATTTAAATACTCCGGTTATCCTAAGTTATAATTTTCGCGGGCCGGAGTATTTTACCAAGGCCGGATTCTTAAGGATTATGCCGCAGTTAGCTATGATAGATACTTCTCTAACCACTAAGGAGAACCGTAAATACCCTATTGATTTCGGATTGTTAGAAAAGCATGAATTCTCTTTAGAGATTTCAATCCCGAAGAATTTTATTATGCAATATATGCCGGATAACATAAAAATTGATAGCCCGTGGTATAGCTTTACTCAGGAGTATTCTTTTAAGGATAATAGGATATACCTCAAACAATTAAGTTACAATAAAACGGATAGGGTCGTAAAAGAAGAATATGCGCGTTTTAGGAGTTTTATGGAAAATCTTGCCCGTTCCGTTAAGCAAAGAATAGTTTTGGAGAAAATAAGATAGCATGAGCAATGTAAAATATTTAGATAAAGAGAAGCGGGGATATATCCGTTTGGATACGGTCTTCCCCGTACAGTTGCGTATGCAGAGCTTAGACGGCAGCCATTTTTTATCCGGATGGCTGCAAGGTTTTACCAATGATTTAAGCAAGGGTGGTATTTGCTTAGCTATTAATAATTTTGACCATTCTTTGGCAGAGATTATTAAAAAACGCCAAGCCCGAATTTTTTTAGAAATAGAACTCCCTATATTTAAGAAACCTGTAAACGCGCTGGCTCGCGTGGCTTGGATAAATAATGTTTCAGATGTTCCGGATAAGTATTTTATCGGGCTCTCTTACGATGAAATTAATCAAAAACAGAATAATCGGATTATGTGTTATGCTTGGGTAAGAAAAACACTTATTCCGGCGGGTTTAGCGCTGGTTGTCCTATTAGGGGCAGTAATTGTAGTAAATAGTTTTATAAATATGAGATTGATCAAAGGTAACAAGGCTCTGGTGCAGCAATTGGTGGCAACTATTCAGGATTCAGATGCAGCCAAGAAAAAGATAGCGGAAATAAACAAGGAGAAAGAAGGCCTAAAGATAAAGATGCAGGCTTTAGAATTACGTATTAGTAGCGCGGGTACCGAAAAATTAAATTTAAAAGACAATGAGAAAGAAGATCCAGATAATCTTATTTACATATTATCTCAAGAGAAAAAAGCGCTTAAAGAAGAGCTTGAGCTGATGGGGAAAAAAGAGAATATTGTCGTCGATGAGCTTTTGCGCTTGGATAGAAAAAGAGCAATCTTAGGAAAAGCGAATGCGAATAAGATGTATCAATGGATTAAGGTGCACCAAAATTCACGCAGCGGATTAGTTATGAGTTTTGAGGGTGATAGTGATATTCAGGGTTGGGCTTTTATATATGACCAGTCTTTAGCCGCGCAGGCCTATACATATTATTCAGATTTCGTATCTACCCGGAAGATTTTGGATTTTTTCCATGGCCGGGCAAAGAAAAAAGACGGGCTATTCTTTAATGCTTATTATGTCATAGACGGAGAACCTGCTGAATATGCTGTGCATAGTGGCCCGAATATTTGGGTGGGCTTAGCTATAGTTCAATATACCTATAGGGCCAAGGATACAAAATATTTAGCGCTGGCTGAAGAGATTGCACAAGCAATTATTGAATTACAAGATCAGGACGCGGAAGGGGGAATTCGCGGCGGCCATAATGTTGATTGGTATGCCACTGAACATAATCTCGACGCCTACGCTTTCTTTAGCATGCTTTATAAAATTACCGGTAAAGCTAAATATTTCGATTGCGCGAACAAAATCCTGAATTGGTTGGTAAAACATACTTATGATAAGCCCGGTTTACCGGTTAAACGAGGAAAAGGGGATTCTACTATTGCCACGGATACTTATGCTTGGTCAATTGCCGCTATTGGCCCGGAGAAGTTGGAAAAAATAGGAATGAGCCCGGATAGGATTATGGAGTTTGCCGAGTCTAATTGTTCTGTAGAAGTTGAATATTATCGTCCCGAAGGCAGGATAATCAAGATTAAAGGATTTGATTTCGCTCCCCAGAGGAATATTTCCCGCGGAGGGGTTGTCTCTTCGGAGTGGACAGCGCAGATGGTTATCTCTTTTAAGATTATGGAAGATTTTTATTCCAAGAAAGGCAGGCCCGCCAGGGCTCGCGAGTATAAGAGTAAAGCTGAGGAGTATTTGTCTTCTTTAGGTAATATGATAATATCGAGCCCTTCACCCTCCGGGCAGGGAGAGAGTTGCCTGCCTTACGCTACCCAAGAATTTGTGGATACAGGGCATGGTTGGTTTACTCCTAAAGGAAAATCCACGGGTTCTCTTGCAGGGACTGTTTATACTTTTTTCGCGTATAATAATTACAACCCTTTGGAAATTAAAGATTGAAGATTCGATTTTACTGCGGCACGGATTAATTAAAGAAGGCGCGGGTTATGAAGAAATACAAAATTTGTTTAGGTATTCTCTGAAAATAGATGTAAAATTATTGAATAGGTTTCACGTGCTTTTAATTATAATAAGCCGAAATACTTCCGTTGCTCCCTTAAATGATAAATCGTAAACGTTTAGTAAAACTTACGCAAGATTTGATTCGTATTAATTCCGAGAATCCTCCCGGGGATGAAAGCCTTATCGCCGTTTTCGTTAAGGATTATCTTAAAAAGCTTGGGTTGAAGATTAAAATTTACGAGTTTAAGCGTAAGCGCCCTAATGTAATAGCGTATTTAAATGGAACAGGCAAGAGCTCGCTTCTTATAACCCCGCACCTTGATACTGTTCCTTCCGGAAAAAGCTGGAGAATTAATCCTTTTGCCGCAAGAATAATCAAGGGCAGGATTTATGGTTTAGGGGCCACTGATTGTAAATGTAACCTTGCCTCTCTTATTGAGGCGATAAATAGCATTGTTGAAGAAGGCGTAGTTTTGCCGTATAATCTTATTTTCGCTGCAACTGCGGATGAGGAGTCCGGTTCCAGATTTGGCCTTATTCCGCTCTTAAATAAAAGAATATTAAAGCCGGACGCGGCATTAGTTTTAGATGCCGACGGCTTCGATATTATTACCACACAGAAAGGTTTGCTACATCTTAAAGTCAGGGTTAAAGGTAAAAAGGCGCATGGAGCATATCCGGATCAAGGGGTTAACGCCGTAGATATAGCTATGGCGGTTATTCGTGATATAAAAGGCCAGAAGTTCTCTTACCGGAAGCATAAATATTTAAAACCGCCTACGGTTAACCTGGGGACAATAAGAGGTGGAGATAAGGTTAATGTGGTAGCTGACTGGTGTGAGTTTGAATTAGATTTTAGGCTTTTACCCGGAATGAAAGCGGAAACAATATTAAATACGCTTAAAAAAATCTTAAGCAATCAAGCGAAAAATTTTTCTCGTTTAACCGGAGTGCCGGTAAAGGCGGGAACAATAGAAATAGAAGGGGTCCAGAAATCATACGATATTTCAGAAAAACACCTTTTGGTAAATTACCTGAAAGATGCTTTACGTGCCGCGCGCATTATTCCTTTAATTAAAGGGTCAGAAGGCGCTACGGTGCTAACGTTCTTTCAGGAAAAAGGTATTCCGGCAATTGCAACCGGTTTTGGGGTTTCCGCTTGCGCGCACATAGCGGATGAATATGTTAAGATAAATGACCTCTATAAAGGTACGTTAGCGTTGGAAAAGTTCTTAAAAATATATCAATAAACAATGATTGAGGTGTTTCTGACCCTGCTCCGTAAAATGTGCCAAAATTCTCTACGATAATTTTGGCACACTTCGCAGGGTTTCGCTAGATCAAAGATTAAGGAGCTCAAATGGATGAAATAAAATTTTCTAAAAGGCCGCGGTTAAGAAAGCCATATTTGATTGTTGCTTGGCCCGGAATGGGGGAGGTAGCTTTTAGGGCGGCAAGCTATTTGGTAGAGCAGCTAAAATTTGAAGAATTTGCGTCAATTCCGGCGGAAGACTTTTTTTATCTCACTAGCAGCTTAGTCAATAAAGGGGTGTTAAACGTACCGGAGCTGCCGCATAGTAAGTTTTACTATTATAAGAATAAATCCGGAAAGAATGATTTTATTGTTTTCTTAAGCAACTCCCAGCCGGATTTAGCCCGCGCAGACGCATATTCGCGTAAAATTATTCAGGTAGCCAAGAATCTAAAGGTTGATACAGTTGTAAGTTTTGCTTCAATGCCATTGGGTATCGACCATACTTATGAACCCGAGGTTTGGTTTGCCGCTACATCCGCTGAACTAGGTAAGGTCCTCAAGGGGTTAGGATTAAATACTTTATCAGAAGGGGCGATTAGCGGTATGAATGGTTTATTTTTAGGCATAGCTAAAAGAGAAGGATTAAAGGGTTTTTGCCTTTTAGGCGGGATACCTCTTTATACTATTCAGATCGATAATCCTAAGGCGTCTTATGCGGTGTTGGACGCATTATCCAGGGTATCGGGCCTTAAAATCAACCTCTCAGGTTTAGCCAATCAGGCTAAAAATATGGAAACGGAGATCAATAAGCTTTTGGATTATTTGAAACTCGGAGGGCAAGCTGTTGGGCCGATTGGCGAAGAGGATATTGAAAAGATTAAAAGTTCGTTAAGCCAGCTCACTAAGTTGCCTTTGTCTATAAAAGAAAAAATCGAGGGGCTTTTTTCTTCAGCGAAATCCGATAATCTAAAAGCTGCGGAGCTAAAGGCAGAATTGGATAAATGGAATGTTTACAAAGAATACGAAGATAGGTTTTTGGATTTATTTAAAAAGGCCGAAGGGAATAATAACTAATGAGCCAGGAGATAAAGGTAATTTTGTTTGATTTGGGCAACGTACTCATAGATTTTGATTTTAGCATTGCCGCTAAAAGAATCGCGTATTTCTGCGAGAAGAGCACTAAGGAGATAATTGAGCTTTTCTTAAGTTCTAATATAACCAGCCTTTTTGAAGAAAACAAAATCTCTCCGGATGATTTTTTCGCTCAGTTAAAAAATATGCTCGATTTAAAAATCTCTTACGCGGGGTTTATCCCTATCTGGAATGAGATTTTCTTCCTTAGCGCCAAGAACCGCTCTGTTTATAGCTTGGCCAATAATTTAAGAGATAATTATAGAATAGCTGTATTATCTAATATTAATATTTTGCATTATGATTATGTTAAGGAGCATTTCCCGATTTTTAGTATTTTCAATGAAGTTTTTGCTTCTTGTAAAATGGGGCTGATTAAACCTGATCCAATAATATATAAGCGAGTACTTGAGGCGTTAAATGTTAAACCCGAAGAAGTTTTTTATACTGACGATAGGGAGGAGTTAGTAAAGAGCGCAGCAGCGCTTAATATAAACAGTTTTGTTTTTACGGATTTTAAAAAATTAAAAAGCGATCTTATAAACTTAGGAGTGATATGAAAACCAGCAAATACCAGAGAAGATTTTACAGGGATTGGGTAAAAGATAAGGGGCTTTATGTTACACAGATCATAGCTAATGAG
>JBAZGV010000013.1:0-10236 GCA_041652675.1 Candidatus Omnitrophota bacterium | reverse complement strand
GCAACCATCCTAACCATCTGGCCTCTGGATATATTTATCTGGGTACCGCCGATATCAAAAGAAATAAGTGACTTGCCGTAATCGCTGTAATTATTGCAAAAATAATAGAGGTCCGCGTATTCTACCGCCACATCCACGAGCATACCTGTCCAACTGCCGGTACTCAAAGCCGAAGCGCCATTATACGCTCCCAATAACATACCGGTAAAAGAATTACCATCTCCGTAATTTCCCTCGCGGGCAAAGGCAGGAGAAACAACGTTGAATAAAAGCGCAAGCACCAAAATTGATACTATTACGCTCTTCATAGCTATCCTTTTATTTTTCTTCATAGATATTGTCATTTATTTTTCATTATTTATAAACACTTTGCTAAACATTTTCAGAATTCTACAAAAAAAATACCGAGAATACAGCTCGGTTAACTTGCTCTCCGTGGCTATATCCCTTTAGTTGCAATAGAAATATAACATAATAATCGCCAATATCAAGTGCGTAGGAACGCCCAAAGAAAGCTTTTTCTTTCTTTAATTATCGCTATAGGAGCCGGAAGATTTGAAATAGGCTACAGTAGAAGAAAAGAACAAACTAAGGCCAATTTACTAAAATATCAGAATGGACATTAACGTGCTCAAAATAAATGTCCATTCTAATCCCAAGCTAATTATGGAAAACGTAACGCGATATTAATGAACACGGAAGGAAGAAATAACCTTACGGAAGATAGGCTCTATTTCTTGAGCCCTTCGTAGATTCATTACACAGGTCAACACATACACCCGCTTGCCTTTAATCCAAACAGAACTTATTGCCCTTATCAGGGTTTTTTCCCCTATCCGGGCGTTAAAAGCAATCCATTGATACCGTGTCAACCCGCTCATGCCCTGCCCTTCCTTAAGGTCAATAAGTTTTTTGAAGACTTGCTCGAATTCCGCGCGATTAATATCATAATAAGCGCTTAAGGGAATTTCCGCGGGTAAATTATCCGCGACAACCCTTATATTGCCGGCAAAATTATCATCTGAAGGATCAGAGGGCAGATATGCCACCAGGGCAGCATTAATGGCGCTTTCATCTAAATCCCAGCTGCGCGGCATACGGAGAGAAAACTTATATTCCGAATCATAGTAATTGCGCCAAGAGCGCATATCGCACCCTGCCAGGTTCAATGAAAACAAAATTATAATTACAATCACGCCATATCTACGCATACAAATATTATAATACTTAATCTCTGTTTTACAAATAATATTTAAAAGCTTGATGAACCCCGCACAGCCAATAGCGTTTATGGTATTCAATCATACCGGGAGATTACCTTATATCAAGAAAGAATTTCATTACGACGATTAGGCTGATTTGTCTCGTTTAAGATATTAAATTTTTGCGGGAATTAAAATGAAGCAGCCATCATGTCGCCTTGGGAGAATTTGATAATTATTGGCCCGGCTACAATAATCATAATCGCCGGAAGAATGCAGAAAACAAGAGGGAAGAGTATTTTAAGTGAAGCTTTGATCGCCACGCGCTCTCCGTTCTGAAAACGCTGATTACGCGTGTCATCTGAAAGATTCTTGAAAGCTTCCTCTATTGGAGTGCCCATTCGTTCAGCTAGAACAATTATCCGGGTAAAGCTGGAGATATCAGAAAGCTGGAGCCTCTTAGACATATCTCTTAGCGCCTCGGAACGAGGCTTGCCTACCTGCACTTCGCTTAAAACAACGCCCAACTGCTCCATAAAAGGATTATAAATACTCTTCTCAATAACCCATCTAATCGTTGAAATCAGGTCTGCTCCGGCGCTGATACACATATGCAAGAGATCCACGGTTTCCGGAAAACACCTCACGATATCCGCTTTTTTCTTCTTAATCTTTTGCCACATTAAATAATCCAGCAGGAAGAACCCGACAAAAACCGCGAGGATAACATAAAAAGGCGAGATATGCCTTAAAAAAACATACCCCAAAGCGCCAAATAAAATAGAGAGAAAAATCTTCATGCCAACTAAAACGAATAAATTTATCTCTATCCTTAAAATCTCGGCTTGATGTTTAAGCTTGTTAAGATAGGTCAATTTTTTATAGACGGGATTAATGACAAAGGCGAACGGCTTAAGCGCCCTGTTCAACGCTTCCCCTTGAAGGCTGAATCCAGCAGGCTTCTTTTTATCCGGGTCAACTTCTTCTCTTAAGCGCAGAAAGGCCTTTACTTGAATAAATAAGCCCGAGCCTATTAAGAAGACCGAAGAAACAACTAAAATAAATATTACCACGGACAAAATATCTCTCCTTAAAACTTCATTGTGCTGATTTTTTTAATAAAGATTATACCAACTATCTCCAGCCCTACGGCTAACGCCAAAAGCTTACGCCCCAAATCTGTTTGCAACATCACGTCAAAATGCCCCGGGTTCTGCTTATATATGAAATAGGCAAACCCTATCGGCAGAATCATCATGATTATACCCTGTAGCCTTCCCTGAAGGGTGAGTGTCGCGATTTTTTCTTTTAACTTTAAATTATCGCGGATAGTATCGGTTAAGCGGCTCAAAACTAACGGGAGATTGCCTCCGGATTCGCGGGCGATAAGCACGGCGGTAACAATAAGATTTACTTCTTCGATAGGTATACGCGTGCGCAGCTTCTTTAAAGCGAGCTCCATGCTCACGCCTAATTTATTCTCACTTATGATAAGGCCAAACTCTTGAGATGTAGGCGCGGGCATCTCTTCACATAAAACTTCGATTGATTGCAAAAAACTTAAACCCGCTTTCAATGAAGAGGATATAACCATCAAGGAATCGACTAACTGGCCGCGAAATTTCTTAAGGCGTTGCTGCTTTGCTATACCGATTACTACATTGGGCAAAATCAAGCCAACTATAAAACCTATAAAAGCTCCAATTATATGCCTGACCAGAATAAAACCCGCCCCGGAAAGAATAAAAGGGAAAAGATAAAAAAGCAGCATTTTCTTCTTTTCCCAGAATATAAATGATTCCTCGAGGGTCGCGGAGATCTCTGTGGCTCTCTTATCTTGAGCAGTACCGTATTTCGCGGCAAAATACGGCAAAATAACTTCCGAAATAAAAATCGCCAATAATACTACCGAACCAAAAACTGTTAAATTAATCAACATACTTTTTTATTTTGGCCGCGTTCCGGGAATATATACTTCGCCTTGGCCGAAGACATCCGCTGCTTCCCTGTATTTGCCAGAAAGGCTATTTCTTACATAATACCCCATAATTAAGAGAGCCGCAACAACTATTGTAAATAATAAAATGTAGTCCAAAAGGCTCTGCCCCGCGGCACCCTTACGCGTCATCTGCTCCCCTCTTTTCTCGCGTAAAAAATATCAACGATAGAACCTGAATTCGGACGAAGATAGTTTGGATAAATCATAATCTTTGCCCCGGCAGAATCAGAGTTATAATCAAGCAAGTAGCTATTCTTGATTATCTCTCCTAAATCAATCCTTGACCCGACAAATATACTGGGCACCAGGCTAACCCCGCCATGGCTTTTAGCATAACTATCGGAGATTTTATCCGTCTCCATCTCGCCTGTCAACTTCCACCCCAGAGCAGGCATCTCCTCAAGGTAAAATTTACGGGCTTCTAATACCGGCATAGGCACAAAGTAAGAAAGGTTGCCGTTCTTTGCGGTGCCTGACCAGCGCACGCTTCCTTGGGGACGGGGAATATCATCAGGGTCAAGCCCGTCCGCGTTATCCTCTTTAGGCAATACCGCGAGGGCAAAGGGGTTGGCTTCCACTCCGGTTGTCTCATTTCTATTCGCGTATCTGGCTACTTTAACTATACAACTATTATCCGCTTTTGAAATTAAATATACCTCTACTGCCATATCGCTTCTCTCGAACCTTACGCGCCTGAATAACAATAGCCTGATATTCATATCTTCTTTTATTTCAAACCCGTGCTTTTTAAAAAAATCCCGGTAAAAATTCTCCACCTGCTTAGAGCTATTTTTACTATGATAGGCATCCGCCGGGCCAATTCCTATGTACCCTAAATTATAAGGTAAAGGTTTATTTTCAATTACAAGTTCGGAATCCGGAGGGAGCGGGATATCAACCGGCGAAAGCGCCTTGGAAAACTTACTCTCGGATTTAATATAATGATTGTAATCTGGAATTTCTACATCCTTAGATTTTAAAAATTGCTTCTCGACTAAAGAATAGATATCCTTTAACTCACCCGAAGAACCTGCCGCGTCATTGTATAAATCAATAATCTTCTTCAGGTCGAGGATTTCAGGGTTAAAATCATCGGAGGCATTAACTAAGGCGATAGAAGATAATATTAAAGCGCTTAAGAATATGCTAATTTTGAGGCTATATTTTTTATTCATTATTTTATCACCCCGGTTAGTTCGGTCTCAAAAAGATGCTTACTTGTATTAAAAGAAAGCCCCGCAAGGAATGCCGGCTCAATGGTCGAATCATTAACCACAAAAGTATGGCCGGAGGACATTGCGCTTACCCTGCCGTATTGAAAATTCCATATACCCATATCAGTATTCTTTTTATACCGCGTTACTTTCAGGGAAATATTCTCTTTATCAGTATACTTCTCCATATCGCGGCCGGGAAATGTATAGCCGATAGGCAGAGTTGTAATCACTACGGTATAAAACGCCGTAACTATAGCTGCAAAGATTCCGGCAATAATTTCTCCGAGAAATGGCAGCAAAATTAAGCCATGCGTTAAATACTTGGCGAATGCTCCAAAATAAATAGCAACAGGAAGGACGAATGGAATAAGCCCAAATTGAGACCAGGTTAACGGCTCAAACGGGTAATCACTTCTCCCTATTACTCTTACCTCGACATAGTTATCATATAGAGGCTTATTAAGAATTTTATATATATTACCGGGATAACTGCCCCTGAAAGACTCGTCCTCATTCTGGCTCCAGCCATAACCAGAAGTGATTAGCTGCGGCGAGCCGCTTCCGGGCCTGATCTCCCCTATAGCCGCGGCAAATCCGGAGACAGGATGGCTCATAAAACGCGAAAAACCAGACTGATTAAACTCATTAGCCATATATACGTTAAGATAACGGTCATACGAACCAGGTAGGGCGTTAAAGGGGTAATTCTTAAACTTATTCCTTGGGTTCATTCCTTCATCAACTCCCGCATTACCAAAAGCGCTGGATAATGCTTTTTGTTTGGCGCTAGCCCAAGTCATTTCTCCGTTTAGTTTAGCTTTCTCCAGCGCAAAATAAAAACCTATCATATAAGGGACATATAATTTTATTGCCGCGATTAAATCATTAGGAAACATCCAAAGGGGCCCCAAGTTTAAATCATTGCTCCAGAGCAATCCCAAGGCCCGGTTTAATGAAATACCCGGAAGAGTAAAATCTTTACCAAGAATAAATATCGAAGCCATCCTTGCCATTAAAACTATCCCATTCGCGCACCAAGTATCACTCTCAAGGCCTATCTGCAAAAGAAAACTACTTAGGACGCTCGCGCCCCCTAAAGAACCCGCGTCAGCGGCATTAGAGACATCTGTTTTAAATATGGCCAATTTACCCAAATTAGCGGTAATCATAGCCATAATAACAATAACAACAATAATAGCGATTAGAAACGGAAAAATCTGCCCTTTCTTATAATTTGCCCTGTTCTCCGCGAAAAAAATAAACATTCACACTCCTTCAAATACTATTATTTAACCGTACCGCTGGGCTTACCTTTAAAAACCCAATCATCGGTTAATTCAAGAGGCGCGTCTATATAAACTCCGGCTGTAAGGTCATAAGCTTTCCCTGCTATAAGCCTGGTTTTCTGGTAATCAGCATTGCGCTTGGCATAATTAGCATTAAACCAAACCCATATACGTACAAGGCCAACCAAAAAAACCAAAAGGATCCCAAAGATAAGGACAAAATCCAAAATTGCCTGGGATCTCTTACTCTTGTAGATCATGGGGCACTTTCCAATCTTCCGAATAGGTATATATTTGTTGATCTCCAAAAGGACGAACCCCTCTTACTTGATAATGAGGTGTTGGAACATTATCATCCCCGGGGTTTTTATCTATATTTTTATCAATGCGCGTATAAAGAAGGCCGGTAGAAGTATCAACCAGAGTAGCTCTCTTGCTATAATCTATAGCTGAATCATTGCCGGAACTCTCCCGCTTCTCTAAGTTATAAGTATAATCTACTCTCCTTATTTCATCAACTTTATAGACGGAGACCGGTATCTTTATTTTTTCATCGCTCCTGCTTCCGGTTGGCCCATATTGATACTCCTTATAATACCCGGGCTCTATGGGCAAGTTTCTATTTATCTGCCAATAAGCATAAGAGCCTTCATCTGTTGTGCCGGAAGGGCCGCTTAAGCCTTTTGACCAGGTTACACTACCAGTATTTTCAGCAGCAGAATCCTGCCCCTGGAAAAAACCGGAATTAACACTGGCCATATTAACATTCTTCCTCAATGTATAAGAGACGCTTCCATTCTTATCATAAGCCTTTCTTAATGCCTTGCGAAAAGACTCCATTCTAACCTGTTGCGCCCTGCCCAGAGACTGTCCAAAATTCATTACAAATGAAAAAGCCAATAAGGCCAAGACACCTAAAATAGCCAGCTCCGCCGCTGCTTGCCCCTTTTTATTAATCAAGCCTATGCTCATTTGAACCACCTCTATTGCCAAGATGAAGAGTCTGATGTAGTAACCGCAGTTGCATTAATGATTGCCCGCACCTTTCCTTTACGCTCAAGGACCTTGGAATCCACATCAGAGACAGTCTTACTTGTTGCTGTGCCTATCTGTTGGGCGTTCCAACCGCCTTCTTCCTTAACATCATTTCCCCAGATCGACCATAAAAGGTAATCAGTTGTATGAAGGGCCTTAGAGGTAACCGCCCTTTTTATAGATACAATAAATATTGCCGCGACGATAGTAACTACCGCGAAAACCGCAGTCCACATCACTAAGCTATACCCTCTTCGTTTAAACATATTACCACTCCCTACTAAAAGAATCGACGGTTTCTACTTTTTCCGTCGTGGATATATTCGGGGAAATTTCTTCTATCTTTTCTTTAATTTTCCCATCTTTTGTAGTAGTTAGAGAAGTGCTTTTATTAGTAATAGTAATTACTGAAGTGGTATGCCCCGGAGCATACTGCTGCCCCACAGAATCCGCCTCTGCCTTAAGCCTAGCCTGGTAACTTCTTTTAATATAGAACTGCATGATCAGAATAGCGCTTAAGATCACCGCGAAAAGAATGGAATACTCCAACAGGCTCTGGCCTCTCTTGTTCAAGCCCATAAAATCACCTCTCCCTGTTATGGAAGGTCAGGGTCAGTAAAATCCGTTACGGTAGTAGTTGAATAACCGCTTAACCTTGCTTTCTCCAGGCTTGCAGCTTCTGTCTTGCTCTGCGTCTCTGCCGTTTCTACTCCGCCTGACCTAGTATTTAAAGAATATGCTCCTTTATCTATAGTTCCCTGTACAGTTACGTCATCAGGAAGAACATCTGCAAATTGAGTTATGCTCCCCTCGGCAGCACCGGTAGTAGTGCCGACTTCAGTAATAACGTTTTTATCGCCTGCCATCTTCTGTTCTTCCTTTATAGTTGTGCCACTGGCAGAAAACTGCGTTCCCATGCTATCGGCAGATCTTTTTAAAGACCCCTGATAACCTCTTTTCACAAACGCCTGCATAATAAGCAAAACAGCGATAACTACAGCCAGCAGGATCGCGTATTCCAGAATTGATTGGCCTTTTTTCGTAAACATCCTCTCACCTCCTCAAGGAATTAATTATTGCTCTTTTCCAATGTCTCAACGCTAACTGCCTCACTTTCAGTAGTCTGTTTTTGATATTTCCTCTCTGAACCGCCTTTCTCTAATACCGATACATCTTTATAATCATCACCGCCCTTTATTGTAGTCTTTGAGACTTCCTGCGTGTAAAGAGGGACCACATTAGTTTCTCCGTAACTAGTCAAATCAACACCGGAAGCAGAGTCAGAACCCGCTTTCATCAAATAATCACTGGCCTGTTGATTTTTATTACGGATTGCTCCTTTCAAAGAAACCGACAGAAAACCCGCGGCAACTGCCGCAACCAAAGCAATCAGAATAGCATACTCTGCTGTTGATTGTCCTTTTACCTTTAATAACATCTTAGCCACCTCCTTTTATATTGAATTTGACTTATTTCTCTTACTTAAATACACCGGCGGTTAGATCTTTCGTAGTATTCTCAATCGCGCTTCCTGATTTTTCATAAGCACTCTGCACTTTTTCCTTAACCCCGCCTTGGCCAAGCAATACAAAAACTATTACCGCGATAACCGCACCCAAAACCAAAGTATATTCCAGTATACTCTGGCCACTCTCATATCTAATCTCCATCTCTACACCTCCCCTTCGTTTTTTCTACCGATACCCCCGGTAGGGCAGGTTTAAACCTGCCCTACCTGTCACTTCTATAAGACAACTCTTCTTGCACCTGTTTTAAACGCGCGCTCATCGAACGCGAAATATACTTACTTGTAATCGTAATTGCCGTCGCTACAATCACGAAGAGCAAAACATATTCAATTATATTTTGCGCTTTTCTATTCAACATCTTAGCTCCCCGTAATATGGCTTTTAACCGTATTAAAATGATGAATAAAACTATCCTTCACTGTGCCTTTCAAAAAAGAATTCACGGTAATCAATAATCCGATTAAAGCTACTGCCACCAAAAGCGTGTATTCTACGAGGCTCTGCCCTCTTTTCATTTAAAACTCCCATACTGATGGGGCACCAAATACTCCGATATATTTGGGTGCCTCCAATAAAAAAACCGCACCACCGAAGCTTGTTTTTACCTCGACGATCCGGAACGCTCTCGCCTTATAATCACAAAGCGAAGATAAAATTAACGACGAGCAACGCACCGTGGCATTCTTTTTGTTGCCGCATCCTGGAATCCTATTTTCTACAGTTAAAATATAACACCCCCGCGATCTGGAATCAATACTATTAAGCCTGCCAATGAAAGCGCTTTCTATCCCGGATTTAAATATAAACTTAAGCCATCAGATAAAACGACTCCTCTTTCATTTATCCTGCAAGAAGCATAACTTAAATCTTGAGTAAAAGAATAACCCGAAGGCAGAGAAAAATTAGCTAAATAGCCCTTCCCATCAACCTTATCTAATTTTACGCCGAGATTGTAAAACCGTTCTTGCGATACTGAAAATTCCTTATTTTCGTAACCGGCTGGCAGGAAATGCCAACGCACATAAGCATCCAAAACCATTAAATAATTCTGGAATAAATCTTTAATACTCAAAGCACGCCCAGGCTCGATATTTAAGTTTTCCGCAAGGAGAAAACGTTGAGAATCGGCAGTATAAGTAAAAAGTTCGATTTTACGGCTATAATCTTGGAACGTCTCTTCCGTATTAGGCCAACGGCTAAGGTAAATTCCGGCTAATTCCTCGGCTCTCTTAGCACTAGGAGAAAAATTGCTTAAAATAACTAACCGCACCTTATCACTTAGGCTTGCCTTTAGGGCACAACCGCAAAGAACCAATTGCTTACCCGCTTCAGGATAAGTTAATTCCATCTCTATATCGGTAATATAGAGGTTTTTATCTTGCTCATTAATCTTAAAATTCCTGAATTCTCCTATACTCTTTACGCGGCGCGAGGAGATAAACTGCCAAGGCCAGACCCCAAAAACAATAAATCGTTTTTTAGATTCAACCGCGGGCAGAACTACCGACTCTTCTAGTTTATTATTATAAAAGACAAGCCTGGAAAATCCATTATTCTTATTCTCAATAGCGGAAAAAAAATCGAAGAAATCCCGCGAAGGCGAGTCATAACCCGGAGCATTAAAAAGGACAAGCGGGGAATCCTGATAAAAATATTTATCTATGCATTTCTGTGCATTTTGTATTGGCGAGGAAAAATCGTGCGGAATATGCGGCGAAGACCAGAGCGAATACATCCGGCCATCCAGATACATACTGCTTCCGTCGGAAAGAACGGCTTTTACGCAACGCACCTCCTGAAGAGCCGTAGAAATTGCTTGGGCAATATCTAAATTAAGCCCTTTAATACTCTCAAGTTCATCCAAATATTTGGATAACCTATCCAAAACATGCTTATCTATTTTATCTTGAGCTAAAGAAAGATAAATGAGGTTCTCAACTATTCCGCTAAGCCCGGGCCTCTCTTTAC
>JBAZGV010000012.1:4565-10551 GCA_041652675.1 Candidatus Omnitrophota bacterium | reverse complement strand
GATATGTACATCCACGGTGCGGGTCTGAATCTCTATAGCATGGTTAAAACCCCAGACATTATCCAGAAGGTAGTCACGAGATAAAACCCTACCTTTTGCTTGAATCAGGGTCTTTAGAAGTTCGAATTCCTTTGCTGTAAGTTCAACCGGTTTATCTTTAACAGCTACGGATATTTTTGAGAAATCCAACATTAAATCGCCCAACTTTAAAACTTCAGGAAGTTTGTCTTTTTCCTTCCCGCGGCGTAATACTGCTTTCATTCTCGCCATAAGTTCTCTTGGGCTAAAAGGTTTGGTTACATAATCGTCTGCCCCTAACTCTAGCCCGACAACCTTATCTGATTCCTGCGCCTTGGCCGTAAGCATAATTATCGGAATTAACTTTGTCTTCCTTTCATTCTTAAGCTCTTTGCAAACCTCTAAGCCATCCAATCCGGGAAGCATCAAATCCAGAAGGATCAAATCAGGCTGCCTCGACTTAGCCATATCAAGGGCGTATTCACCGTCATCAGCAACTATCACCTTATAACCTTCCTTTTTCAGGTTATAATCCAACATCTTAACAATATCTTTCTCGTCTTCTACGATTAGAATTGTTTCTTTAATCATTAACGATAATTCCCAAAGTTAAGCGATATAGAAAAATCTAATCCCTTTAAATGCATGATAACCGCTTGTAACTCGTCTTTTTTAGCTGAACTTACCTTAATCTTCTCCCCTTCAATTTGAGCCTGCACTTTTAAACCGAGCCCTTTAATAATCCCTACCAGTTCTTTTGCTTTTTCTTTATCAATCCCCATAAGTATTGCTACTTTCTGGCGCAAATACCCCTCAAATGCTTTTTCCGGGTCATCAAATTTAAGTGATTTTAAAGAGATCCCCCTTTTTGCCATACGCGTAACCAAAATATCAGTAAGTGCGCGTAATTTAAAATCATCATCCGCAATCAAAGTAATCAGTTTTTCTTGACGGTCATAAGCAATCGAGGCTTTACTATCCTTAAAATCATACCTTTGAACTAATTCTTTATTCGCCTGATTTACCGCGTTATCCATCTCCTGCAAATCAACCTCGGAAATAATATCAAATGAGAAATTAGCCATAATTAAACTCTCCCTGCTAGCTGAATAACCACGCCGGCCAGAACACTTATCCCTAACAAAAGCCCGATTATAAAAAATGTATCTTTAATATTCTTATTCTCCTTAACAAGCACAAGCATGCCCAAACCCGCGCCAGAGCATAATCCGGCAACCATAGAGCCAAAACTGATCGCGCCTTTGACAAACATCCCTGCCAAAAATACCGAAGTAAAACAATTAGGTATAAGGCCGATGGCTGCGGCTAAAACCGGTTGAAGCATTGTTCCGTTTAAAAGCATACTGCCGATTCTTTCTTCACCGATTCTATCCAGAATACAATTTAACATTACTGAAAGAAGCAATAGAAAACCAAATATTTTAATTGTATGCCAGAGGGGATGAATCAACAAAGACTTTATCTTTGAACGTTTCTCATCTACTTCATGGGAACAGCATCCTGAATGCCCTGTAATAGCTTCTTCATAAATGGCGCGCGTAGAAACTCTTCCCTTTAATTTTACCGCCTGTTTAGGGCGTAATATTAGATCTATCACTACCCCTGCTGTAATAGCTATAGCTACCTTAATTAAAATAAGCGTACCGACCAGATGTATCTTATCCGGTATTGACAAAAGTATCGGTACAGCTTCATCTGAAGTCGATATAAAAACCGCGATTAATGTCCCTACTGACACAACTTTCTTAACATATAGAGCGGAAGCAACAACGGAGAAACCGCACTGCGGTATACAGCCAAACAGAGCTCCGATAACCGGGCCAAACTTATTGAAACGCGTTAAAAAATCCCCCATACGTTCGCCAAAACGGAATTCAATAAAAGATACAAAGAAATAAACCGCCGCTAATAATGGCAAAAGCTTTAGGGTATCAAATAAAGCGTCAATCAGCAGATCCATCTACTCCCCTTGGTTATCTCCTCCGGGCTGCCAGAATACTTTTGACTTTGTGCGCGACCAATCATCCCAGCCTAATGAATCATTAAAATCAGGCCTATTTTCATTTACCCACTTCTTGAATTGGGCTGAGTCATTAAATTGTTTATCTACCTTTCCATCATAATCAGTATCAACTTCAGCTGAATCAAACTTTCCATTTTCAACATAGACAACTACATCAGGCTTCCCGTCATAATTTGTATCAGCCTCAACTTTAGTAGCAAATTCTTCGGCCTGTTGATAAGTTACATCCGGCTTACCATCTTTATTGATGTCAACTGTCTTAGATTGCAACGCCAAAGCTACCCCTAAATGAAAAAACGAGGCCACGCAAATAAACACACCAATAATTATCCTATTCATAGCCTCTCCTTTTAAATCTTATTTATTTTTAACCACTCGCAAATCTTATTTACGATTATCTCTTTAAATTTGGCTATCTCTTCATCTGATATTCTTGCAAACCCTCTCCCTGTCGTATGGTAATTTAACGTATCAAGAACGTTTCCTGAAGCATCTAATATTTCGCAGGTAAATATTAATCTTGCCGGATAAGAAACCGCGCCTACCCAAAAAGGTACAGCCTTACTTCCCTTGGCAATTTCGATTATTTTTATATCCAAAACGTAGTTTGCCATTAATTTGGTATTCGTCAATTCGTATTTCCCACTACTCTTTATTCTGCCCGATATTTCGCTATAAATATCTTCAGCGACGACATTACTGAGCATTCTTCCTGCTGTATAATCCTGAACAGGGTTAACAAACACCTTACCGGTAATAACCACCTTAGACTCTATTTTCTTTGTCTCCTTTGTTTTGTGATTCTCTTTTGCCTTATTTGAAGAACTCGCACAACCAAGCAAAGCCAGCGCCATTACCATTACCACCAAAAACAATCTTTTCTTCATGCTCCCTCCTTTTTGTTATCCTTTACTTTGTTTTAATAAAATAATTATACAATCCTTACGCTATCCTGGCAATAACTATCTAACCTAAACTCTTGCGGAATCTAGCCGCGCTTAAAGAGAGGACTATAACGCCCATTACCAAAAGCGGCAAAAGCTGCGCCCATAGAATATCGATACCAACGCCCTTCAAAAAGATGCTTCTGATAACAACTAAAAAATAACGCAGAGGGTTAAAAAATGTAAACCATTGAATAACTTTAGGCATATTGTTAATCGGATAGGCAAAACCAGAGAGTAAAATAGTCGGCATATAAAAAAGAAAAACCGACATCATTGCCTCTTGCTGGGTTGACGATATCGTTGAAATGAACAACCCTATCCCCAAAGTAGTAAACAGGTATATGCAGGTAGAAAATAACAGCAATAACAAATTACCTCTCAAGGGTATATGAAACCAGAGTACTCCAAGTATAGTAATAAGCGTTATCTGAATCAGCGCAATTATGCCAAAAGGAAGAAGCTTGCCTATAATAAGTTCAATTGATTTTAAAGGGCTAACAGTCAATTGCTCCATGGTGCCGATCTCTTTCTCTTTAACTATAGCCATAGCACTCAATAAAAGCGACATCATCGTTACAATAGTAGCAATAACACCCGGCAGATAATAGTTTCTTGAGATAAGGTTACCGTTAAACCATGCCCGATCCTTTAAATCCACGCTCGGCGCGTTTTGGATATTATTATATCCTACCTCCTTCTCCAATAGATCATACTGATACTTAGCTACAATCGTATTAGCATAACCCATAACAATCATTGCCGTATTTGAATCTGTGCCATCAAAAGCCAACTGGATTGCCGCGTCTTTTCCAGCGTTGATGTTCCTGCCAAATCCGCGGTCAATGCGTATAACCACGTTTACTAACCCCTTATCTAAAACCAAATCCTGTTCTTTATCGTTAAAAATATAATGCTCGGGTACAAAATATTTAGAATAGGTAAACCCACGCAAGAGCTCGCGGCTCTCCGAAGTATTATCCCGGTCATAAATTGCCGTGGGAACATAAGTAATATCTTTGTTTGCGGCATAACCAAAGAGGATTATCTGTAAAAGCGGAGTTATAAAAATAACTGTCTTCATCCGCGGATCACGGAAAATCTGCTTAAACTCTTTTACCAAAATTGCTCTTACCCGCTCAAACATTGTTTTAAGCTACCTTCTTCCTGAATTTCTTAACCGCGAGAATAGACATTACCGATGCAAATAATAACAAGAAAAGGGTTTCATCCCACATCGTATCCATCTTACCGCCCTTTAGAAATAACTCTCTTAAGATAACAATATAATAACGCGCGGGAATTAAATAGGTAAATGCCTGAATCACTTTTGGCATATTAAAGATTGGATAAATAAATCCGGATAATAACATTGTCGGAATCAACGTAGTAAGGCTTGCCAACTGGCTTGCCATTAACTGTGTCCTGGCAACCACAGAAATTAATATTCCTTGTGATAATGCCCCGGTTAAGAAAAGCGTGCTTAATAAAATAAGCGTAATGTAGCTACCTCTGAAAGGGACTCCGAACAAAAATTGCGCCATAAAAACTCCGACCATAAGATCAAAAAAACCGATAGTAAAATATGGTATAAATTTTCCGATAATCAACTCCGAAGCTTTTACTGGGGTTGAAATCAACTGCTCCATCGTCCCTCTCTCCCACTCCCGCGCTACGCATATAGAAGTAAGCAGAGCAGCAATAATCATAATAATCATCGCGATGACCCCGGGCGTAATAAACCAAGTGCTCGTCAGCCCCATGTTAAACCAAACTCTGGAACGCGCGTTTATTGATTTTGGCGGATTAAGGCCATGTTGTGCAATGGCAGCGCTCAAAAGATTAACGTTGTATTTTGCGACAACCGCGCTTACATAATTCATAGCAATAGTAGCGGTATTCGCATCGCTCCCATCCACTATTAATTGCAAAGGAGCGGTTTTCCCGGAGCTTATATATTGAGAAAAATCTTTAGGTATGACTAAGGCCAAGAGCACCTGGCCGCTATTAATCTTTTGTTCAATGTCAGAATAATTATCTGTGTAGGCAACTATTTTGAAATATTTTGAGTTCTTGAAATTAAGGATAAAATTGCGGGTTAACTGTGAAGAAGAATCCTGATTCCAAATAACGGTGCGCACATGGTCAATATCAAGAGAAAGCCCATAGCCGAAGATTAAAAGTAAAAATATCGGAATTACCAAGGCTAAACCAAGCGAACGCGGATCGCGCTTAATCTGGATAAATTCTTTCCAGGCAATAGCCTTAATTCTTCTTAGCTTGTCTTTGATCATAGTTCTCTATTGATGAAACGAAAACATCCTCTAAAGATGGGAGGATCTTATTAACACTGAATTCCCCTGCTTTTTCTCGGCTAAGGAGGTCTTTTATCGCAGGTATTGCTTCAGAACTATTATATACAACAGTATGAATCGTTGCTCCAAAAAGGGCCGCTTCTTTAACACCCTTAGCCTTACTTACTCTTTCAAGCCAATTTTGAGAATTTGCAAGCTCAATTTCAAGTACCTCATTTTTCATACATGTAGTTTTCATTTCTTGCGGGCTGCCTTCCGCGATAATTGTGCCATGATATATCAAAACCATACGATTACAGTTTTCCGCTTCATCCATATAATGCGTGGTAACAAAAACAGTTACACCCAGGCTTGATAATTTCTTTATGATACCCCAGAAGTTAGCGCGGGTAATCGGATCAACGCCGGAAGTCGGTTCATCAAGGAATATGACCCTCGGCTTATGGATAAGCGCGCACCCTAAAGCCAGACGCTGCTTCCAGCCCCCGGCAAGCGTAGAAGTAAGAACATCCTCTTTACCTTCTAATCCTGCAGTATGGACCGTTTCTTCGAAACGTTCTTTTTTTTCACGAGCGGGAATTTTGTATATTCCGCTGTAGAAATCAATATTCTCTTTTACGGTTAAATCGTCGTAAAGAGAAAACTTCTGCGACATATAACCGATA
>JBAZGV010000012.1:0-4555 GCA_041652675.1 Candidatus Omnitrophota bacterium | reverse complement strand
GCTCTTTAATTTTATACTGCTCCTTAATGACATCATATCCGCCGACTTGCCCGCTGCCTGAAGTAGGCGAGATAATTCCGCAAAGCATTCTAATAGTAGTAGATTTTCCAGCGCCGTTAGGCCCTAAAAATCCGAATATTTCGCCTTCCTTAACTTCAAAATTAATTCTGTTTACGGCAATAAAAACACCAAACCTTTTCTCTAAGTTCTGCACACTGACCGCAATTTTATCGCTCATATTCTTTAATTATGGAGATAAACGCTTCTTCAAGAGTCTTTACGTTTCGTTCTTTTTTAATCTGCCCGGGAGTATCGCAACGTAAAAGTTTTCCTTTATGCATAAGGCCAACCCTGCCGCAACGTTCCGCTTCATCAAGATAGCAAGTAGAACAAAAAATAGTAACCTTCTCTTTTAATAAATCGTAAAGTATGCTCCAAAAATCTCTTCGGGATACCGGATCAACGCCATTAGTAGGTTCATCTAGGAATAATACTTTTGGAGTATGAATAAGCGCACAAGCAAGGCCCAACTTTTGCTTCATTCCACCGGAGAGTTTGCCGGCAAAACGTTCTTTGAAAGGAAGTAGCCCGGAAAAACCGAGCAGCCTTTCAATCGCTTCCGCGCGTTTCTCTTTTTCTACACCATAAACATCGGCGTAAAAATTGATATTTTCCAATACGCTTAGTTCTTCATAAAGCCCAAAACGCTGGGACATATAAGCAATCGATTCTTTCAACGGTTCTGCTTCCTTAACAGTATGCTTATTATAAACCCAGGCCTGGCCTTCAGTAGGATCCAAAATTCCGGTTAAAAGCCGCATAGTAGTGGATTTGCCTGCTCCATCTGGCCCAACAAGACCGAAAATTTCACCCTCCTCTACTTCCAGATTAAGATGGTCGAGTGCGACTAATTCACCAAATTTACGGGTGAGATTTTCAGCTTTAATGGTTACCATTCTTATTCAATTAGAAATGCGTCAGCAGGCATACCGGGTTTTAATTCCAAGCTATCATTATCTACTCTTACTTTAATACGATAGACAAGCTTTACCCTCTCCTCCTGCGTTTGGATAAACTTGGGAGTGAATTCCGCTTCACTAGAGACAAAAGAGACCCTTCCCTTATATCTCTTCCCCGGGTATGTATCGGTAGTAACATAAGCTTCCTGATTGAGCTTTACCCTGCCCAGATCCGTCTCATTAATATAGGCAGTAACCCAAATACTGTGCAGGTCTATAGCCGTAAATACCGGTGTCCCCGGCTGGATTACTTCCCCGGCAAGCGAACTCTTAACTAAAATAAAACCATCTAAAGGCGAAGCTAAATCCGTAAAACCAAGGCGCGTTTGGGCTAACTCGAGCTGGGCCTTATACTGCTCCACATCCGAACGATCAGCGTCAAACTTTGTTTTAGCAGTATCCCGCTGCTGCACCGAGATTGCCCCGGCTTTAAGCAGATTCTCTGACCGGTCATAATCAAGCCTTGACAGTTCATAATCGTATTGCGCGGCTTTAAGCGCTGCCTCGGCGTTATCTCTTGCTTTACTAAGTTCGTCAGTATTCAGGCGCGCCACTATCTCGCCTTTTTTAACGACTTTTCCTTCATCGGTTAACAATTCAATTATCTGTCCGTTAACCCGAAACGATATCCGCACATTATCACCCTCAATATTACCCGAGACTTTAATCGGTTTCCCGCGCATATTTCTTTCTTTTAAAATAATCAAAGCAGTAGAGATACCCACCGCGATAATAATTAAAGCGGCAATAAATATGGGCTTAATTCTTTTTTTCATTTTCTTTCTCCTTTTCGCCAAGGCCCTTGGCAAGTCCACTGTTAAGCTTAACGGAAACAAAACTCTCCCCCATGCTTCTCTTAAGAGAAGCTTCAGCCATTAAATAATCGTAAATACCGCTAGCCAAGTTCGTCTGAATCTGTGTAAGCGAAACCTGCGCATCCAATACATCAAGATTCGTACCTACACCATTATCATAACTTACCTCGGCGATCTTTAGCGCTTCGCGAGCCTCATCCACATGGTCTTTTTGCGAATTAATAATCGTTTCGGACTCTTTTAAATTCAGGCAAGCCTGGCGCACATCTACGGCAATCTGATCGCTTAGATTCTCTTTATCTAAAATAGATTCGGAATAACGCGCCTTAGCCGCATCTACGTGTGCCTTGGTTGAAAAACCTTCAAAAATAGGAATATTAAGCAGGAACCCCGCGTTCCAGTTATTATTTTTTTTACTGATAAGATTGCCTAAATCATTCGAACGGTAAGAATAGCCTGCCGTAGCATCTATTTTGGGGCGATACCCGGCTTTAGCCATCTGGATTGACCATTTATTAATATCAACTCCGAGGCTCTTGAGTATCATCTCCGGCTTATCTAAATAAGCAATCTTGAGAAATTCCCGCTCTTGAATCTCAAAATGAGTATAGCTAAGCTTTTCTTCTGTTTCTATTAGCGTGTCGATCTTTAAACCCAGCAATTTATTAAGTTCGGCCTTAATTAATTTTACATCATTATTCGCTTTAACCAGCGCGGGCATAAGCAAAGAAACCTGCACCCCTGATTGCAAAAGATCAAACCGTGAGGCTGTCCCCTGGCTGAACTTATTTTTTACGTCTGCGTAATGCGCTTGAGCCTGGCCTACTGCTTCGCGGGCAATACGTTCATTCTCATAGGCAAATAACAAACCATAATACAGGCGCTTTGCCTCAAATTCCACATCCAGCTTTTTAGCGCGTAATGTCTCCCCCTGGACATTTAAGCCGATACGTGCCTGCTTGAGATTCGCGGTATTAGCTCCGCCGCTATAAATTGATTCATTAAAAGTTAACCCCAGTTGATTATCATTATGATATCCGGTAAAAATATTTTCCGCAAAAACCTTATCGTTATGAGCGTAAGAACCTTTCAGGTTAATCTGAGGCAAAAAACGGCTGTTAGCATCAAGAATATTAGCCTTGGCTGCATCAATTTCCCTCTCCTGCATCTGAATATCCTTGTTATTCTCAAATGCGATTAATATCGCGTCTTTAAGCGTAAGCTGATTATCCTTAGCATAAGAAAACGCCGCAAACAATAATGATATGATTAAACAAACCTTTGATGATTTAGAAATTATACTTTTTAACTCATTGTATATCGGGCTATTCTTATTAATGCTAAAAAATCTAGCATTAGCCTTATATTCACTAATAAGCAGCCCTTGATCGTAGAGGTTATTCAGGGCCCTCTGAAAAACACCGGGTTTCTTCCCTAATAGCCTCCCCATCTCCTGAATGTAAAATTGTTTTTCCGGATGAGCATAAAAAAACTTTAGCAAGCTAACCTTGCCCTTACTAAACAACTTCATATTTTAAGCTCCTCTTCAATATCCATTTTGCATACAATTATATGAATTATGAATATAATTATATTAGTTTCGTATATAATTATATGCCTTTTGAATATAATGTCAAGAAAAAATTAAGTTTCATAGAACATACCTTGTCATTCTGAGCGAAGCCCAAGGCAAAACGAAGAATCTAAAGAAAGATTCTTCGTCGGGCTTCGCCCTCCTCAGAATGACAATATTTGAACAAATTAGGCTTTTTTGGCCTTTAGAGATTGAATGTTTACGAATATTCTTAGAAGGAAAATTACGAGGATTAACGCGATTGCCACGCGGCGTAAATTTATAATCAGCCTTATCTTTTTATTCTCCTGGGATAAAGCATTATCGATAAAATTTTTCGGATCATCCAATGCATTCAGCTTCTTTTCAAAATCCGCCGCGACTACCAGCTCATGCCGCGACTTATCATGAATCTTTATTTTATTAAGAGTACTTTTAAGCCCTTCTATGCCGCCAATATCATAAGCCACAGATAGCTTATTGTAAAAATCAACCTCAATCGCATAAAAACCCAAACGATTAACCGCGATAAGATTAACATAAGCTGCGAGAACTATCAGCGCTACTGCCGTAGATATTTTAATAATTGTTAAAGCGGAAAGATTTCTTTTCAATTTTAAAGTTTCTTGTTCCCTGAAGGATAATAGTGAGTATGCAGAAGTTCATGGCTCAAATGGCCGCATGGCCCATCTTTTAGAAATTCTTTATATATTGCTTTAACCGAAGGATTATCATGTGACTTTCTATAGGGCAACCCCTCATCTTCTTTATATACGGATTCTTTACGTTTTTCTTTTGCCGCTGCAAGGTCATCGCTAATCGGCTGTCCGCCGCCGCCTAAACATCCTCCCGGGCAAGTCATAATCTCAATGAAATGATAATCGTCGAGCTCACCCCTTGAAAGCATCTCCATGATCTGCCGCGCGCTGCCGATTGTATGGCCGACCATTAACTTAAGCGTAGCTCCTTCAAGAAATTTCCACTCTCCTACTGTTTTCTGTATCGGAATCTCGATCCTGCGCATATTGGAAAAACCGCGCACAGGAAGAATATTCAATTTGCTAAAAGGAACTTCGCTCCCGGTAACTACCTCATAGACAGTACGCAGGGCAGCTTCCATAACTCCACCGGTAACCCCAAATATCGTT
>JBAZGV010000011.1:0-10620 GCA_041652675.1 Candidatus Omnitrophota bacterium | reverse complement strand
GGAAATTACAAGGGGTTCTGGAGAGCTGTAAACGGAAGTCAGAAAGCTTTAAAAGACGAAACTAATAGATTTCTCAATATAAAGTAAGGCTAAACAAACAATAGAAACAACAGGGACGGTTCTATTTTCATACGAAGATTATTCCTGAAAAAATAGAACCGTCCCTATTATTTGTGCGCGGGCTATTGTATTGACATAGGGTATTTTGGATAGTACAATACAATTGCTATGGAAAACTCGGAATTAAAAGAATTGAAGGCCCAGCTTTTAATCCTGCTTAATAAAGAGGCGTTAAAAAGAGGGGAGTTTACTCTTTCCAGCGGTAAAAAGAGCAATTATTATTTAGACGGACGCGTAATCACGCTTACTCCCGAGGGCGCTTATTTAGTAGCGAATATTATCTTAGAGCTATGCCGTGAAAAGGCTATAGGCGCTATCGGCGGGCCTACTCTGGGCGCGGACCCGATAGTAGGCGCTATCGCGGCAATGGCGCATATTAAAAAAATACCCTTAAAAACATTTATCGTAAGAAAATCCACAAAAGAACATGGCACTCAACGCCAGATTGAAGGCCCTGAATTGACAAAAGCAAGCAGGGTTATTTTAGTTGATGATGTGGCTACTACCGGCAAGGCCTTAATTGAGGCAAAGCAAGCCTTAGATAAGATAGGCGTTCTTTCAGATACCGCTATGGTGATAGTGGATAGATGCGAGGGCGCTAAAGAAAATCTTGAGAGAGCCGGCATAAAATTAGAAGCGATATTTACAATTAAGGATTTTGGCCTCTAGGAACCCTCTTGTGCAAATAAAAAGAATAGCTGTTATTGGCGCGGGCCCTTCGGGAATGATGGCGGCAATCAGGGCCAGCCAGCTTAATCAAGCAGTCACTCTCTTCGAAAAAAATCCTATCCTCGGTAGAAAACTCCTATTAAGCGGCAAGGGCCGCTGCAATATTACCAATGCCTGCAGCCTGGATTTATTCCTTAAACGATTTTCCAAAAATGGTGAATTCTTAAGAGGCGCGTTTGCTAAATTCTTTAATCAGGATTTGATTGATTTTTTTAAGGATCGGGGATTGGAATTAAAGACCGAGAGGCAGCTGCGTGTATTTCCTGTAACGGATAGTTCAGCCAGCGTAGTTGAAATATTAAAAAAAGAATTGATAAAAAATAAGGTAGAGGTTATTTATAAAACTAATATTCGAAATATAATCATTGAAAATGGCGCGGTTAAGAGCGTAGTGCTTGGAAACGGCGAGTTTGTTCCTTTTGACTATGTTATTATGGCAACGGGCGGGGTTTCATATAGTTTCACCGGTTCAAGCGGTGATGGCCTGCAGATAGCCCGGAAGATCGGGCACAATATAATCCCTTTGCGAGCGGGTTTAGTCCCTTTGGAGATAAGTGAGGATTACTCTAAATATTTGGAAGGCCTGATTCTGGAAAATATTCAGCTTAAGTTTTATTCAGGCAAAGACGAGGCAGTCTCGGAAGTCGGTGATCTGCTTTTTACTGCTTCCGGAATCTCCGGCCCGTTAGTACTAACTTTAAGCTGTAAGATCAGCGATTGGCTGGCGCAAAGAAGAGAAATTAACCTTAGGATAGACCTAAAGCCGGGGTTAACTTATGAGCAATTAGACGCGCGTTTTCTTAGGGAATTTAAATTACACGCCAAACAAGGGCTAAAGAGCGTTATGAAAACACTGCTCCCATTAAGGCTGATTAATCTGGTTATAAATATGGCTAAGATAGCCCCTAATAAAAAAGTTAGCCAGATAACACAAAAAGAACGCAAAGAGCTGGTTTTTCTGCTCAAGGGTTGGAAATTAAATATCAAAGGAGCAAGGCCGATTGAAGAGGGGATGATTACGGCCGGAGGAGTTGATTTAAAAGAAATTAACCCCCGGACAATGGAGTCGCGCCTTTTTAAAGGGTTGTATTTTTGCGGAGAGATGATTGACGTAGACGCGGATACCGGCGGGTTTAATCTTCAGGCTGCATTTTCAACCGGTTATCTTGCGGGAGAAAGTGCGGCATTGAATTAGCGGGCCCTGCCGAGGATTGCTCCTCGTTCGCATTACGCTCACTCGGAGTCAATCCTCGTTACCCGCAAATTCAATGCTATGGTTAATATGATATATTTAGCCTCTAATTCGAAAGCCAGAAGAAAGATATTAAAAATATTTGGTTTTAAGTTTAAAGTATTGCCTGGTAATGTTAAGGAAAAAAGAAAGCTAGGCGGATTATCTTATGCCGGGCTTGTTAAGGCCAATGCTTTAAATAAAGCTGAAGATGCCTCCAAGAAAATAAAGTCCGGGATTGTAATTGCCGCAGATACTATTTGCGTGCAGGATGGAAAGATATTCGGTAAGCCGTGTAATTTAAAGGATGCTAAAAATATGCTCAAAACATTATCAGCTAAGCCGCAATGGCTCTATACCGGTATCGCTTTAGTTGATAAGGAGCGCGGCAAGGCTTTTGTGGATTATGAGAAAACAAAAGTTTATATGGATAAATTAACGGATGAGGATATAGATGCCTATTTCAAGAAAGTTTCCCCATTGGATAAGGCCGGAAGTTTTGATATCCAGGGCAGGGGGGCTTTTTTTATCCGCCGGATCGAGGGATGTTTTTATAATGTCGTGGGTTTACCATTAAGAAAGCTTTACCGTATGCTCAAGAAAGCCGGTATTAAAATAGTTATAGTTTATTTTTTATTCCCTCTTTCTTATCTATCTATCTCCGGATGCTCAACGGAATATAATATCGTTACCGGTAAACAGGAGAGTTTTTATTATAGTACGGACAAAGAAGTACAGATGGGCTGGGCTGTGTCCAAGCAGGTAGAAAAAGAATATAAAATGGTTGAAGATCCTTTGGTACAGAAGCGCGTGGAGGATATAGGCAAAAAGATAGTTGCGGTAAGCGACAGGAAAGACATAGATTATCATTTTATGGTTTTGGATGAAGATGATGTTAACGCGGTTTCTTTGCCCGGAGGCTATATTTACGTAAATAAAGGGTTAGTGGATAAAGTAGATAACGACGATGAACTGGCAGCGGTATTGGCGCATGAGGTCGGGCATATTGTCGCGCGGCACAGCATTAAAAAGCTTCAGGCTTTGCAGGGTTATTCAATATTAAGGATACTTGTTGCCGCGGCGCCTTCATCCGGAGAGGTGGGCGCTGCAGCAGATACTGCTTTTACTGAATTATTATTAGGCTATGGCCGTGAAGATGAGCTGCTCGCTGATCAGCTTGGCGCGCGTTACGCGAAATTAGCAGGTTATGATCCGTATGCCATGATTACTTTCTTAAAGAAATTGCAAGAGATAAACAGAAGAATGCCTTTACAGCCTAAATCATATTATAAGACACACCCTTATGTTCCGGATAGAGTCCGGGTAGTAAAGCAGGAATTAGGGGAAGGTGTGGATTTTGATGATTACATCAATATTGAACAGAATGTGCATAAGTAAAAAGTCGGGAGTTTTTTTTGTTTTCTTATTTTTAGGTATTTTTATCTCTTGCCAGGCGGTAATGGCCAAAGGCGATACGGAGGATCAAAATATGAATAATCCTTTCGGGGTGTTGGAATTTTTACACTGGAATCATTCCTGGAATAGCTATAAATACGCCTGTGCCGCTGATTGGGAGAAGTCCATTGAACGGATGAAAGAAGCAGGCGTGGGCTGGGTAAGGATGGATTTTCTCTGGCAGGATATTGAGTCAGAAGCAGGTAATTTCAAATTTGATAAATATGACCAGATTGTAGAATTACTTTCAAAAAATAATATACATATACTCGGTATATTAAATTATAGCGTTGATTGGGCTACATCTTATAAGGAATGGAATTGCCCCCCGGAATATAATGAACTATTCGTCAAGTACGCGGTTAAGGTTATAAAGCGCTATAAAGATAAAATAAAACATTGGGAAGTCTGGAATGAGCCGGATTCCGGGGTATATTGGTCAAAACAAGATGGTTTGAAAAGTTACTGCGCGTTGCTAAAGGATGTTTATGTCGCGGCAAAAAAGGTTGATCCGGATTGCAAGATATTAAACGGTGGATTAGCCAAGGGGTTAGCCAGCGTGAATAGGCTTTACGACAATGGCGCAAAAGATTATTTCGATATTTTAAATATTCATTTTTTTGAGAGCCCGTTCCATCAGAGTGGATTAAAGGCAGTAAGCGCATATCCAAAGTTAGTTTATAAAGTAATGTCCCGTAACGGCGACGCAAATAAGAAGATTTGGATTACTGAAATCGGATGCCCGGGAGTTAAAATGGGGATAAAGACGGATAATTGGTGGATGGGCAAGAATCCTACGGAAAAAGTGCAGGCAGAATGGGTGAGGAAGGTTTACGCTGAATTATTAAAAGATAAAAATGTAGAGAAGGTTTTTTGGGCTTTTTTTCGCGATTGTTCAGGCCATTGGGGAACGGGTGTGGATTATTTTGGCCTGGTGCGCTGGGATTATTCCCGTAAACCTTCCTTTAGGGCTTATAAGAATTGTTTTAGTAAATGGAAGGAAAATAAATGAAAACTGATTTTAGTGCGGAAGGAGGGAGTTGAACCCTCATGTCTTGCGACACAGGCTTCTGAGGCCTGCGTGTCTGCCATTCCACCACTTCCGCGATTTGTCTTAAGTATAGCTCACTCAAATAATTCTGTCAAACATAAATGAATTGCTGCGAGGCTGTTTTGTTGTTATAATATTACTTTAATAAAGGATTAGGAGAGCTGTGTTTATAGAGCATTTTAAGGTTACCGGTATAGCTGTTTTTCAGATTTTTTTATTGGCAGCAGTAGGTTTTTTTCTGACCAAAAAGAAATTCTTAAGCAGCCAAGGGCTTGATGATTTAAGCCGGTTAGTTATGAATGTTACTTTACCAATACTTATATTCTGCCAATTAATCAAGGATTTTTCTTTTAATCTCTATCCTGATTGGTGGATTTTTCCGTTAATAAGTATCGCGATTACTCTGTTGGGGTTACTGGCGGGATCTTTGTTTCTTGGTTTTATAAAAGGCGAGCAGGAAAAGCTTCAATTTTTGAGTTTAACGGCTTTTCAGAATTCCGGTTATCTTCCTCTCGCGCTGGTAGCGGCCTTGCTTTCTCCGGAAAAGACGGGGGAGATGTTTATATATCTCTTCCTTTTTCTTATGGGTTTTAATCTGGTTATGTTCTCTTTGGGCGTGCATATATTGAATTTTCATAAGCAGAGGAAGATTAAAATCCAGAGCTTGTTTAGCGCTCCGGTAGTAGCAACGATTCTTAGTTTGGCTGTGGTTTATTTAGGATGGAGCAGGTTTTTCCCGCAAGTTATGATTAAACCTTTGCGTATCTTTGGCGATACGACGCTTCCTCTAGCAATGCTTGTGGTGGGAGGAAATCTTGCCCAGATAGACCTTTCGCGTATAAATAAAAAGGCGGTTTCGCTATTGATACTGGCGAAAATGATTATTTTGCCTTTGATAGGCATAGTTTTGATAAATATCTTTAAGATTCCGGGGCTGATCGGGTTGCTGATTATTATTCAGTTGTCTATGCCATCGGCTGTAACTCTCTCGGTAATTCTCAGGGGATATAAAAAAGACGATATTCTTGCAAGCCAAGGAATATTTGTAACTCATCTTGCCGGTATTATCACTATACCGATATTTTTAATTTTATATTTTAGCCGGTTTATGGTAAAATGAGTAAAATTATCGCTTCTAACCATAAGGCTTACAGAGATTATGAGATTATTGAAACTATTGAATGCGGCATAGAATTAAATGGTTCTGAAGTGAAGTCTATCCGGCAAGGCGAGATTAACCTAAACGATAGTTTTGCCCATCCTGAAAGAAACACTGTAATTTTATATAATACCCATATAAGCCCTTACGCAGAGGCTAGTTATTTAAATGTTGAACCGGCTAGGCCGAGAAGATTGCTGTTGCATAAGAAACAAATTGAGAAGCTTATTACTAAGCTTAATCAAAAAGGATTTACGTTAGTCCCCTTAAAAGTTTATTTTAATGACCGGGGATTTGTCAAAGTTGAGCTTGGGCTTGGCAAAGGTAAAAAGCATTATGATAAGAGAGAAGATATAAAACGCCGCGAGACCGATCTTTCGTTGCGTAGGATGATGAAGAATATAAGAAAATAGCTCATGGCTAATAGCTGATAGCTCGTAGTAAGATTTTTTCTATGAGCTATGAGCCAAGAACTATGAGCTAAATTGGGGGTGAAAGGTCTCGACTTAGGCTGTCGGGTAAGAGTAGCATGCCGCGGACGCATGGTTAGCCGCGTTAATAATCCGTGCACAATACAAACGCAAACAATCGTTTGGTTAACGTTAATGCCGCACCAGTGAGGATGCCAGTAATGGCGACCCCATTATTTGCGGGATTAATGCCAGCCTTCGGTAACTAAATTACCGAAGCCTCTATCTGTCCTCGCCTACAGGATGGAATAGAGCACTAGTAGGCTAGTTTAAAGCAAGTTAGTCTTTGGGCTTTGAGCGAAATTAGAAAAGACTAGGCTTATGAAGCCCCGTTCCGCAGGATTTTATAGGCTTAAGCTTGAATGCGGGACTAAGCATGTAGCGGCTTTTATCAGATTACTTAAGGACGCGGGTTCAATTCCCGCCACCTCCACCATTTTTTCGCGACAGAGCGAAAAAATGGTGGATACTTTAACGAGCGTGATGCCGCGACAAGCGGCATAGCGAGTGAAAGTATATTGCCTATTTTCCGACAAGCTATGATAAAAAAAAATACAATATTTTTATTATTTTTGATTTTTTTAATCTCCGGCTGCGCGACTCTGCCTGTAAAAGAAAATATCCCCAGCTGTAGTTTAAACGGCACAACTTATTACAGTCTTGCGGCTTTATGCGAATTAAAGGGGATATCTTTTAGGTATGATACTTTTTCCCGGACTGTAAATCTTCTTAAGGATAATCATAGTATTGATTTGATGGTTTCAGATAATCTGATCTTAGTCGATAAGCGCGCAGTATTACTTGATTATCCAGTAGATATTTATCAGGGGAGTATTGTTGTCCCCGCTAAATTTAAAGGACAGATTTTAGATACTTTATTTAAGCCAGCTAAAACTATAGTTTCGCGCAGAGTTAGCCCTTTTTCTTCTTCAATCAGAAAAGTTGTTATTGATGCAGGGCATGGAGGCCATGATCCCGGGGCAATCGGCAGGACAGGTTTGAGAGAGAAGGATGTTAATTTGGATATTGCCAAGCGTTTAGCTGACCGCTTAAGGGCGGATGGTATTTCAGTGGTTATGACCCGTAATTCGGATAAATTTATTCCTCTTGGCACGAGGGTTAATATAGCTAATAATTCTAAGGCGGATCTTTTTATAAGTATTCATTCCAATGCCAGCCGGACTAGAAGTTTATACGGTTTTGAAGTTTATTATGTTTCACCCAGCGTTAGTGATTCAAGCCGGGCTTTTTATTCTGCCAAGAATGCTTATCTTAACCTGGATAGCGCTTGTTTTGCCAGCCAGTCACAGAATTTAAAAGCCATACTTTGGGATATGCTCTATACTTATAATCGGGCGGAGTCGATATATTTATCCCGAGCTATTTGCCGGTCAGCTGTTGATAATTTAAATGTGAAAGTATTGGGAGTGAAGGATGCCCGTTTTGAAGTTTTGCGTGGGGCACGGATGCCGGCGATATTAATCGAGGCGGGATTTTTATCTAACCCGAAAGAAGAGCGGTTGCTCAGAGATGGTTATTATCGCGAGAAATTATCCCTGAGTATCAGGGAAGGTTTGTGCAATTATGCCGGTAAAGCGGGAATGACGGAGGTTTCCAGAAGATGAAATCAATTGGCGTATTTGATTCGGGAGTAGGAGGTTTGACGGTGGTAAAGGAGTTAATCCGGCAAATGCCGCGTGAGAGTATAGTTTATTTTGGCGATACCGCGCGTGTCCCTTATGGAATAAAATCTAAAGAGACGGTAATCCGTTTTTCTATAGAGAATATTCTTTTTTTGTTAAAACATGATGTAAAATTAATTTGCGTTGCCTGTAATACTGTATCCAGTTTTGCTCTTCCGGAAATCAAGAATCATTTCCGGGTTCCTATCGTAGGGGTAATTGGCCCCGGAGCCAGGGAAGCGGTTTATGCAACTAAAAATAAACGTATCGGAGTAATCGGGACTAAGGGTACAATTAAGAGCGGTGCTTATGAGCACGAAATTAAGAAACTTGATCCTAAGGTAAGGGTTACTGCGGTGGCCTGTCCTTTGTTTGTTCCTTTTGTGGAGGAGGGATGGCTAAGTTCAGATGTGGTTTTAACTGTAGCGAAACGTTATTTAAAACCTTTGAAAGACGCGGGAGTGGACACTCTTATCTTAGGTTGTACGCATTATCCTTTGCTCAAAAAAGTCATTAAAGATGTAATGGGCAAGAATGTAACTTTAATTGATTCGGCCAAGCAGGTGGCGGTTGAAGTGAATAAGATTCTATCCGAGGAGGGGATCTTAAACATTAGGGGCAAGGGTAGGCCTGATTTTTTTGTTAGTGATAATCCCGAATGGTTTAAGGGCCTCGCGGAAAGATTCTTGGGCCGGCCGGTTAAAAACGTAAAGAAGGTGGAGAGTGTATAAATTAAAAGTAGAAGCGGATTTTAGTTCAGCGCATAATTTAAGGGGATACAAGGGTAAATGCGAGGAGCTGCATGGCCATAACTGGAAGGTGGAGTTGGCTGCCGGTAGTAAGGATTTAGATAAAACCGGAATGGTTTTGGATTTTAAATTTTTAAAAGACAATCTTAATAAAGTTTTGGATAAGCTAGACCATAAATATTTAAATGAAATCGATTACTTTAGGAAGATAAATCCTACTTCAGAGAATATCGCTAAGTATATATATGATCGCCTAAAAAATAAAGTCCCGGGGCTTATCTCTATAACTGTCTGGGAATCGGATAAGGCTAGGGCAACGTATTATGAAAATTAGCAAACCCAAGGCGGTTATCCTTTTATCAGGCGGGCTGGATTCAGCGGTTACGCTTTATATAGCAAAGCATAGAGGGTTTGATTGCCGTTGCCTTATATTTGATTATGGCCAGCGTCATAATAAGGAAATTGAGAGCGCTAAGAAAATAGCTCTTAAGTTAGGTTGCCATTACGATATTCTAAAAATTAACCTTCCTTGGAAGGGTTCTTTTCTTTTGGAGAGTAAAAGTAGATTACCGGCCAACAATTATCGATCGCCAGTTAAAATTCCTTCAACCTATGTTCCCGGGCGTAATATAATTTTTTTAAGTTTCGCTCTTTCCTATGCCGAGGCAATCTTAGGGCGGGCAATCTTTATCGGCGCGCATAATCAGGATTATTCCGGTTATCCGGATTGCCGTCCAGAATTCTTTAAGGCCTTCAGCGCTATGGCGTTAAAGGGGACTAAAGCCGGCGTAGAAAATAAACGAATAGTAATTGAGGCCCCTCTTTTAAATAAAGGAAAAGCCGAGATTATAAAAATAGGTGCCAAACTCAAGGTTCCTTTTAGCCTTACTTGGTCATGTTATCAGGGTGGTAAAAAGCCTTGCGGTAAATGTGATAGTTGTTATTTTAGGATAAAAGGATTTAAAGAGGCAGGGGTTAAGGATTCATGATCAAAGGTAAAATAGCGGAAGTTTTTGATAGTATACAAGGAGAAGGGCTTTTTCTGGGAGAGAAACAAATTTTTGTACGTTTCTTCGGATGTAATCTTAAATGCAGTTTTTGCGATACCAAAATGGATAGTTTTTTGGAGTATGGCCCTGAAGAATTATTCAATGAATTGAAGATGTATTGCGGGAATTATCATTCGGTCTCTTTTACCGGAGGAGAACCTTTATTGCAAAAAGATTTCTTAAAGGAAATCCTGAAATTAACCTATAAAGATAAATTAAAGAACTATCTTGAAACTAATGGTACGCTTCCCGAAGCATTAAAGGATATAATAGAATATGTGCATATTGTGGCCATGGATTTTAAGTTGCCCAGTTCAACCGGATTGAATAATTTCTGGGATGAGCATCGTTTATTCTTGGAGATTGCTTCTAAAAAGGAAGTTTTTATTAAAATGGTGATAGGCGAATCTACTGATGAAGAAGATTTGATAGATGGCTTAAGGTTAATTAATAAGGTTGCGAAATATTCGGTTTTGATCTTACAGCCTGATTCCGGCACAAGCAACGCGGCGTTAAATGAAAAATTAGAAAGTTTTAAGGAGATATGCAGAAAAGAATCAATAGTTACCTGTGTTATTCCACAGGTGCATAAGATAGCGGGGGTTAAATGAAAAGACATCTGAAAGAGCGCAATGTTACGCCGTATGAGGGCCTGCAGAAGGATATAAGGAATTTAAAGGCACCGAAGATTGAAGTTTGGAAAAATCAATACCCGGATAAGGTGTATATTATTACTCTAGATATTCCGGAATTTACCTGTATTTGCCCTAAAACCGGATTGCCGGATTTTGCCGTGATAAAAATAGAATATTCTCCGGATAAATATTGCATTGAGCTTAAATCATTTAAAATGTACACTATCTTTTATCGTAATATAGGGATATTTCATGAACACCTCACGAATAAAATATTGGATGATTTTGTT
>JBAZGV010000010.1:9512-10803 GCA_041652675.1 Candidatus Omnitrophota bacterium | reverse complement strand
TCCACGCGAAACTCTACTTTACCCTTTTTTACATCCTCAATAGCTTTCAAAATATCGTTAGTAACCGTCCCCGTTTTAGGGCTAGGCATAAGGCCCCGCGGCCCCAAAACCTTGCCAAGCTTACTTAAATCCTTCATCATTTCGGGTGTAGCGATAGCACAATCAAAATCTAAAAAACCAGCAGCTACTTTATCAATAAGATCAGTTCCACCCACAAAATCCGCATTTGCACCACGAGCTATTTTCTCATGTTCACCCTTACAGAAGACAGCTACGCGGACTTTTTTACCCGTGCCATGCGGCAGGATTACTGTCCCACGGACCATCTGGTCGGTTTTTTTAATATCAACGCCTAAATTAAAATGCAGATCAACAGAACTATCAAACTTTGCGCAAGACATCTTCTTTAAAACAAGCACAGCGTCTTTAAGTTGATAAACTTTATCCGCTTCTACCTGCTTAACCGATTCTTTGTATCTCTTACTGCGTAGTTTCATCTCTTATCTCCGTCACTAACCTTCAACAACAATGCCCATACTACGAGCAGTGCCCGAAATGACCTTAACCGCCTGCTCCATATCTGAAGTATTTAAATCCGACATCTTTATTTTAGCAATCTCTTCAACCTGTTTTTTAGTAACTTTACCGATTATCTCTTTTCCGCTTATACCGGAAGCTTTGGCCAAATTTGCCGCGCGCTTTAATAATACCGATGAAGGAGGGCTCTTAATAATAAAGGTAAAGGTCCTATCCTCATAAACGCTGATAACTACCGGAAGAATTAATCCTTCATTACTTTTTGTCTGCTCATTGAATTGCTTGCAAAACTGCATGATATTTACCCCATGCTGGCCTAATGCCGGGCCAACCGGAGGCGCAGGATTAGCCTGTGCTCCCGGAACATGTAATTTAATTTGCGCTTTAATTGCCTTTTTTACCGCCATTATATCTTCTCCACCTGCCAATACTCTAATTCTACGGGTGTCGCCCGTCCGAATATAGAAACACTTACTTTAATTTTACCTTTTTCAGGATGTATTTCATCGATCGTACCGTTAAAATTCTGAAATGGCCCTTCTGTAACCCTAACCTGCTCACCCTTTTCAAAAACAATCTTCGGGCTAGGTTTAACTTGAGTATCCTTAGTCTTTCTCAAAATATTATCTACTTCTTCCTGGGCAAGAGGCATAGGCTTCTTCCCTAAACCAATAAAACCGGTAACCCCGGGAGCAGTTTTGACAAAAACATAGGTAGACTCATTCAGTTCCATTTCGACTAAAAGGTAACCCGG
>JBAZGV010000010.1:0-9502 GCA_041652675.1 Candidatus Omnitrophota bacterium | reverse complement strand
CTCTGGGAGATTTTCTTCTTACCTGAACGAACCTCTGAAACCTGTTCAGTAGGAATGATAACGCTAGAGACAAGCTCTTGCATCCCGTTAACAGAAATCTTATTCTCAAGAGCCCTTTTAACCTTATCCTCTAATCCAGTTTGAGTATGAACAACGTACCAATTTTTCATTATACTTTATCTCTCTTACGTTCGATTAAGTATTCCGCTAGACAAAACCTTAAGGTGCTCATTTAAATAATAGCGTTAGCAATTTAGAAAGTATCACGTCAATTATTCCTATAAAAAACCCCAAAATTACCGTAACAACAATTACAACTATAGTAGAAGCCAGTAATTCCTCGCGCGTACTCCAGGCAACTTTCCCTAATTCTACTTTCACTTCCCTTAAAAAATTCAGAGGTTTGGCTACTATACCCATAAAGTTAAAATTCCTCTTTTTGCTCCCGCTAATATTTTTCCAAAACTACAGGAGCGGCAGGACTTGAACCTGCAGTCACGGTTTTGGAGACCGTTGGTTTGCCATTAACCGACGCCCCTATGATCTATTTTTCCGACTCAGTACTGCGGAAAAATTTAGATTAAATTTTTCCGCATTCGTCGGAATAAATTCGGGCAGATGACTTATGTCGGCTTTGCCTACATAAGTCATGCCCTCATTTAATTTCCTTATGCGGGGTATGCTTATGACAGAACCTGCAAAATTTACTTAACTCAAGCCTGTCTTGATGCAATTTCTTATTTTTGCTCGTCGTGTAATTTCTATTTTTACAAACCGTGCATTCTAATGTGATTGTTTCACGCATATATGATTTCTCAAATTTAAGCTGGAGACGAGAATTGAACTCGTGACCCCGTCCTTACCAAGGACGTGCTCTGCCAACTGAGCTACTCCAGCATTTTTACTCAAGCCTCGTCGGCGAACAGTTCCAGAAATGAAGCCCCTCGAATTTCAGTCAGAGAGCTCCACCGCGAAAGTATAAAAAAATCTCCCCAAGAATTGCCTAAGATCATCAAGCAATTCTTAGCAATTATAAATTATTCTTACGATTAATGTATTGTATTTCCAGAGATTTACGTAAGCAATAGAATATATACTAATTTATAAAGCTTGTCAAGTATTTTCTACTCTTTTATTCTTTTAAACCAGGATATTGTTCTTTTAAGCCCTTCCTCTAATTTTATATTCGGGCTCCACTTGAGTAGCCTCTTAGCGCGGGAAATGTCGGGCCTACGTTGGCGGGGATCATCTTGCGGCAAAACCTTGAATACAACCTTACTCCTAGAATCAGTTAATTTCAGTATTAATTTAGCCAGCTCTTGAACAGTGAATTCTCCCGAATTGCCTAAATTAACAGGCTCATTTAAAGAAGAACGCATCAACCTATATAAGCCTTCCACTAAATCATCGATATAACAAAAACTTCTCGTCTGGTTACCCGATCCATAAACGGTCATCGGTTTATTATCTAAAGCTTGATTAATAAAATTGGAAACTACCCTGCCGTCATTCGCCCGCATCATCGGGCCATAGGTATTAAAAATACGCGCAATTTTTGTATCGATTCTATGCTTTCGATAATAGGCCATGGTAATTGCTTCGGCAAAGCGCTTAGACTCATCATAACAACCGCGCACGCCTATTGGGTTCACATTACCCCAATAACTCTCTTTTTGCGGATGAACCATCGGATCACCATAAACCTCCGAAGTGGAAAAAAGCAAAAAGGCCGCTTTTTTATCCTTAGCCAACCCCAGGGCGTTATGCGTACCCAAAGAACCAACTTTAAGTGTTTGAATCGGAAAATTTAAGTAATCTACCGGAGAAGCTAACGACGCACAATGTAAAACATAATCAACTTTTCCCTTAATCACGATATGTTTTGAAACATTGTGCTCGATTAATTCGAATCGCTTATCCTTAATTAAATCCTTTACATTGCTTAAGCTGCTGGTCATAAAATTATCCACGCAAATCACATAATAATTTTTATTAATCAGCTTTCGGCAAAGATTCGCGCCGATAAAACCCGCACCTCCGGTAATAACTACTCTCTTCTTATTTCGCATCCTTCGAATAATCCTCAACAAAATAGTTTCTAATGAGCCTCATAACCTTATAACCTTACTCTCAATCTTGCCTTTATATATATTGCGCGTATCAAATATAAGCTTTGCGTTTTCTAGAATTAGTTTATAATCCAACGTTGAATGATCAGTTGCAATAACCACACAATCGAATTTATTCAGGCTTGCCCGAGTAAGAGGCAAAGACTTAAGGTTAAACCCGAAAAATTTAAAATAGGGTATCAATGGATCATGGTAAGAGACATTCGCGCGCTTTTTCTTTAAAATCTCAAATATATCTAAGGAAGGGGATTTTCTTAAATCTTTTATATCTTTTTTATAGGTGAGCCCTATAATCAATATATTGGCGCCATTTAATTCCAACCCGTTAGATCTAAGCGCCTCTTCTAAGCGCTTCACGACATATTCAGGCATGTATGATATTACATCTGAAGCAAGCTTGATAAACTGTGATTTGAACCCAAACTTCTTAGCCTTCCAATATAAATATAGCGGGTCTTTCGGTATGCAGTGCCCACCCACTCCGGGCCCGGGATAAAAAACCATGAAGCCAAAAGGTTTGGTAGCTGCGGCATCGATAACTTCCCAGATATCTATCTTCATCTTATGCGCCATCATTGCCAACTCGTCTATTAAGCCAATATTAACAATACGGAATGTATTCTCCAGGAGCTTGGTTATCTCCGCGACTCGGGTAGAAGAAACCATAACCACTTTATTCACGATAATCTCATATACCGCCTTACCCAATAAACCGGCTTCCTTATTTACTCCACCAATAACCTTAGGAATCTTAGAAACAGGATACTTAACGTTTCCCGGATCGATTCTTTCAGGCGAAAAACAGAGATAAAAATCCCTCCCGTGTTTTAATCCACCTGACTCCAAAAGCGGCAGAATTATCTCATCAGTAGTCCCGGGATATGTAGTACTCTCTAAAATAACCAAGCTTCCAATCTTTAAATTTTTCGAGATAGATTTAATTGCTTCTTTAATAAAAGATATATCAGGCTGAATCTTTCTTTTTAACGGGGTAGGAACACAGACTATAACTACGTCCGCTTCTCTTAATACCTTAAAATCTCCGCTTGGAATAAACTTACCTGATTTTAAGGCATCTTTTAATTCCTGCGAGCTGATATCGGTGATATATGTTTCTTCCCTCTTAAGATGAGTAAGCCTGCCCTTATCAATCTCTATACCAAAAACAAGAAAGTTTTTCCGCGAAAACTCCAGAGCTAAAGGTAAGCCTACATAACCTAAGCCCACCACTGCAATCTTAACTTCTTTCTTTCTTAGCCTAACCTCAAATTTATTTAAATAATCAGTTATCATACGCTTCTCCTGCCAACGCTAACATAATTAAAACCAAGTTTACGCATCTCTTCAGGCGCATAAATATTACGACTGTCAATAATAAGCGGCCTTTTAAGAACCTTCTTTATCTTTAAAAGATCCAGCTTCTTAAATTCATCCCATTCTGTGGCGATAAATAAACAGTCGCACCCCTTACAAAGCGTATAAGGATCCCGGCAATACTCAACTTTACTAAGCACGGCTTTTGCCTTTTTCATTGCCTTGGGATCATAAACCTTAATTTTTGCTCCTTCGCTTTGAAGGGCATTAATTAAATCTACTGCCGGAGCGCTGCGTATATCATCGGTATTCGGCTTAAAGGATAAACCCAGTACGCCTATAGTTTTACCTTTAATAATCCAGAGTGAACCCTTAATCTTATGAATAATGGAATTCCTTTGGCCCTCATTTATCTTTTTTACTTCTTTAAGCAACCTAAAATCATAACCTATTTTGTCAGCAATGCTAATAAAAGCTTCCAAGTCTTTGGGAAAACATGAACCACCGTACCCTAAACCTGCGTCCAAAAAAGCCCTGCCTATCCTCTTATCTAACCCCATCCCGCGGGCAACCTCACAAATATCCGCACCCACAATATCGCATACACGGGAAACGGCATTAATAAAAGAGATTTTAGTGGCTAAAAACGCGTTGGAAGCATGCTTGATTAACTCCGCGGACCTTATGTTAGTTACTACCTTGGGCACATCTAAAGGCTTATACAACTTAAGCAACAATTCTTTGGCCCTTTTAGATTCTACTCCTATTACAATCCTATCCGGATGCATAAAGTCATTAATAGCAGAACCCTCTCTTAAGAATTCCGGATTAGAAGCAACATCAAAAGATATTTTACTCTTAACATAGTTAGATATGGTCCGCTTAACCCATTCTCCGGTCTCAACCGGAACTGTGGATTTTTCAACTATAAGCCGGTATTCTCTCAAATGAAGAGCTATATCAGCCGCCACACGTTCAATCCCCGTAAGGTCAGCTTCTCCGCTTCCCGAATCCGGCGTTCCTACGGCAATAAAAATAACCTCACATGCCTTAACTGCGTCTTTTATACTCGTGGAGAAAGAGAGCCTTTTCTCTCTAACATTATCTCTGATTAATTCTTTTAATCCCGGCTCATATATGGGGACTTCCCCTTTTCTTAACCCGGATATTTTCTTAAGGTCATTATCAACACAGATAACCTTATTACCAAGCTTGGCAAGGCAAGCGCCGGTAACTAATCCCACATAACCTGAACCTACTATAGCAATTTTAATTTTATTGTTCTCCGGATTTCGGCTCATTATAGCTTTGATTAAGGCTTAGCTCCAATTCAGGGAAAGCCTTAAGCCTAAAAACTAAGAATATTCCTGACCCCATATTTCTTTTATTATTCAAAGTTAGATCCACTTCCCAGCAGTGTAAATCACGAGATATAGTATACTCCTGCTCTAGCGAGCCCTGCTTGATAAATGTATTATTTGTATCAGTATACGATTTAATATTATATCTTTGGTATATCGCCAATCTCCATTTAGGATTCAGTTTCCATTTAAGGCTTGCTGTGACCTGGTTGCCTTCCTTTCTTTCATAACGTTGCCCTAACCCGAAAGAAACTCCTGAAGCGAGATCAAAATTAATATCATAATTAACATTAGAAAAATGATTATAGTTTTCATAATCACTATCACCCGGGACTCCGGAATGTTTATAGGTGGCATCTCCTTCAATTCTTAGCCAGGAATAAGGCAGGATTTTATACTTTATAAAAATATCTGAAAAAGAAGCGCCGAGCTTATTCTTCTTATCGATATTCGGCAGGTCAACCACAAGATCATCCTGCTGAGTATAAGGCGAGGTCCCGTAAACAATACGCGGAGCGAATGAATAGGATGTGCTTATATTAAGATCTAGGAAATCAACAGTTACGTCCTTGCCGTTTTTATCTTTTCTCTTGACCTGTAGTTTATTGGATAATCCTAAGTTTGCGGCATTACTGGAAGTAAGCATATCCACGTTATCTATCTGCTGTAAATGAATGTTGTTAATTGTAGGCGCATGATTATAGGAATAGCCCACGGTAGGTGTGATTATATGCCTTAAACCATTCAGGCCTAAGCCCAAGAAATTAGTTTTAAGATCAAAGATACGATAGAATTTAGTGCTCAAATCCGCCCCGGCATAGAAAACAGTATTAACTGGCAGGGATTCACCGTTAGCTCCTTTATCATAAATGACCTCGCGGTCTTTGACAAAAGGAGTAAACTCAAAAAATGCGACTTTCATTGGCATGGAGAGCTTATTAATAATATCAAACCTGGTAACAGAGACTTCATCTAAACTCACCGGAGCAGTAGAATACTTTTTGTTGAAATTAGTAAAAACAGAATTATTTTCAAAATATAACGGAGTATCCCCTAATTTAAAGCCAGGTAAAGTATATTTTATCTCCGGAAGCTTACTCAACTGGTCATACCAATGGTTAACGCGTTTTTGCGCTAATATATCTAAACTGGAATAATTAAAACTATGGTGGAATAAAGCATAGGTCAGAGGCTGAGCATCTTTTTCATACTCACGAAAGAAATAATCCTTGAGGAAATTAGAATTTGAATCAAGGTATTTTCTTTTCTCATCACCGATTTTATAGAATTCTGAAACAAAGTTTGTCTGATCATCTATGTTCCATTTATGGCGCCAGCGCACAAGATACCTTTGAAAATGAGTTCGCGGAGCAGTAATTACAAGATCCTCCGGCTTTTCGTCAGTATAATAAACCTTAAGGTCTCCTTTACCTACATATGTTGTTTGATAATTTAATCCGAATCCTTCAGCCCAACCTAACTTACTACGATAATCAAGATACGCCCTACCGTTAACATTATCCGCAAGAGTATACCTCCAAGCGCTTAACATATAAAGCCCCCAGTCTTTGCTCTTACCGGGCATCAACCTTACATGCATCATTGGGTCCTCAAGGGTATGATTAAATCTAGGCAGGTAGAATAACGGGAAACCACCTAAATACAAGGTATCATCTTTTGTCTCTATTTTGTCCCCGGGCAAGATACTCATCTGCTTTGAGGCAATACGATAATGCGGCTTATCCAAGCTGCAAGTTGTAAGATAGCCATAACGGGCGATAAATTCAGCCTCGCCTAAACGTTCAACCTTCCTCGCCCTTCCAAAATAAGGATTTGCCCTAAAACCAGCATCAATGATAGTTCCGGTTTTAGCCTGAAAATTATAAGCTATCTTCTCGCCCTCAATAACCCCATTCTCATCCTCAAGCCGCGCGTTACCCTCAGCAACTCCCTGCTTAGTTTTAGTATTAACAATCAGTTTTTTACAGGTAAGCTTAGAGCCGCCATAAATAATCTCCACATTACCCGTAGCACTTACTTCCTGGCTTTCTGTTAAATACTCCACAGTATCTCCGTTAACAACAATAGACTGCGAGCCTAAACCCTTAATACTGCTATTATCTTCGGCATAGATATAAACAGGCAGGAGAATAAGAAAAGAAATACAAAATAGAATAGGTTTATACTTGTGCTGTATCATTATTTACGAATTTAATCCTTCCTTGACAACAATTGCCGCTCCGATTAGTCCAGCGTTATTACCGAGTTTAGCCTTAAAGATCTTAACATGCGATCCATGAACGCTCATTGCTTGCTTCTTTAATGATTCCTTGGTGCTATCAAATAATATTTTCCCTGCGTTAGCCACTCCGCCACCCATAACTATAGCATCTAAATTCAAAAGATTTACCACCCCGGCTAAAGCAAAACCTAGCCGCCTTCCAACTTTATTCCAAATCTTTATAGCGCGCTTGTTCCCCTTAGCGGCTAATGCGCTCAATTCTTCTAATGAAATATTACGCTTGAATTCTTTCCGCGCATCCTTGATAATTTTGTTATTTCCTATATACGCCTCCAGGCAGCCTGTTCTTCCGCAATTACAACTTAGCCCGTGTTCATTAATAGGCAGATGCCCGACTTCACCCGCAGCATTATTAAAACCACGGTAAAGCTTGCCTCCTATTATAATCCCGCCTCCGATTCCCGTTCCTAGAGTCATACATAAAACATTGCTAAAGCCTTTAGCTGAACCCAATCTGTGCTCTGCTAAAGCCATAATCTTAGCATCATTATCCAAAAAAACAGGTAAACCAACTCTGTTTCTCAACATATCTCTAAGAGGGACTTCTCTCCATCCGGGAATATTAGGGAAAAAATGCACAACACCGGACTTAGCATCTACTGGCCCGGGAAGGCCTAGCCCTACCCCGAGAATATCGGTTTTATCCAGATTGTTATATTTGATTACCCTATTTATGGCATGGATAATACCGGATATAAGCTCATCTTTTTCCAAGAAGCTCCGGGTACCCATAATTTCCTTATCTTTTATTCTGTATTGTAAATCCAGGAGGGCTACTTTTAAATTTGTGCCGCCTAAATCAATAGCAATAATGTACTTCTTGTTCATTTATTTCTATTCCTTATAACAGATTAATAGTATAACGAAATTTTACTGCTGTAAAATATTTAATTAGATTAGCACAAAATATACGCCGGCACAAGATAATTTGAGCACTTTAAGCTTTTGTCTAGCGCCTGCCGGCAGGCAGGCAAGAAATCCTCGACCGGACGAAAGTTAGGCCAAGTAAATCATTTACGACGGTAAGCACAAACTCTGTTCCTGCCACCCTTCTTAGCCAAATAAAGAGCCTTATCCGCTGCTTCAATAAGAAGGCCTGAGCTATCTGCATCATCTGGAAAAGTAGATATGCCTACGCTTACGGTTACCTTAAGCTCTTCATCATAAACTTTTATATCTCTTGCTTCTATAGCCTGACGTATACGTTCAGCTGCGAGTAACGCTTGTTCTTTATCTGTTTCAGGCAATGCTATAGAGAGTTCCTCTCCGCCATACCTACCAACAAAATCTATCTGCCTCACATTATCTTTTATTGACCTAGAGACCTCTCTTAATATGGCATCCCCCACTAAATGCCCGTATTTATCATTAAAATTCTTAAACTTATCTATATCAACCATAAGAAAAGAAAGGTTATGTTTAAATTTCCGGGAACGCTTAAGTTCTTCCTCAAACCTCTCCAATACATGCCTGCGGCTAAAAACTTGAGTTAACCCATCCATAATCGCTAATTCATGTACATTTTTATAAAGAAACGCTCTCTTAACCATAATAAGAAATTGCTGTGCTAAAATTTGGAACTGATACTTATTATCTTCCGCGACATTGCTGGCGATAAGATAACCTGCTATTTCATTATTTATAATTAAAGGTAAATTAATATAGCCTTCATACCGGCTAAGATCAGCTTCCTTGCCCAGAAAATTACAATTACCTACCTTAACATAATCATTTATGCGTTCCTTAAAAATACGGAAAATTTTATTTTCATCAAGCTTCCTAGACATATCTTTGGATATATTATAGAGCCCTAATATCTGCGTAACTTTTTTCTCTAACGCATAATTCTCTTCTTTTAACTTCAGGGCCTTCTGGCTAAGATTATAATATTCGGATTTTAAATTCTTAAGCTCCTCTTCTTTTTTAAGGCTAATCTTAGAGATAACTGCCTTAACAAAAAAATACGAAACTACGGTCAACAGGATTAATATGTTTAAATAGAACATACCTGGTTTCTCCCATTACGCTTTGCTTCATACATCGCCTTGTCTGCCTTACGAATAAGATCCTCATCATCTAGGGCATCAACAGGCAAACTAGCTAACCCCACTGAAGTAGTTATGTGCGTTTCACTTCGGCGTAAAATTACCTTTTCATTTTCGATCTCTTTACACAAAAAATCACCGATCTTGTGTGCTTCTTTTTTATCCACACCGGTTATAGCAATACAAAACTCCTCCCCGCCAAAACGGCTCACAAGAGGATGCAGGTGTACCAGCGTTTTAGTTATAATTGAACTTAATTTCTTTAGTACAATGTCCCCGGCAGTATGCCCGAATTGATCATTATAATTCTTAAAAAAATCTATATCTAACATCAATAAAGAAAGAGGAACC